>JAYTDP010000218.1:0-11087 GCA_043735865.1 Bdellovibrionales bacterium | reverse complement strand
ACGGGGCCGAGGGACTGAAGAGAATTCAAGAGGCGGGAGGGCTTGCATTAATCCAAGACCCTGCCACCGCTCAAGTTCGCTCGATGCCCGAAGCGGCATGCGCTTTACTTTCTCCCTCAGTTGAACAGATTCTATCGCTCGATGAAATCGCACGTTTTCTGTTGAGACTTAAGACGGGAACGAACGCTCTATGATGAACAATCGGAACGGGGCCGATCAGATCAAGATTCTTCTCGTCGATGATCGGAAGAACAATCTTCTTGCCTTAGATGCGTTACTCAGGCGCGATGACCTCGAGATTTTCAAAGCCAATTCCGGAACCCAGGCATTGGAGTTCATGTTTTCTCATGAAATTGCCGTAGCGCTCATCGATGTCCAAATGCCCGGCATGAGCGGATTTGAACTCGCTGAACTCATGCGAGGGCCGAACAAGACCAAAAACATCCCGATTATTTTTGTGACCGCGACTGCGAACGCCAATAGTAACAACTTCTGGTTTAAGGGGTATGAAGTCGGCGCGGTGGATTTTCTCCTCAAGCCACTCGACCCCTTTGCTGTCAAGAGCAAGGTAAACGTCTTCGTTGAGCTCTACCGACAGAAAAGGGAAATCAAAAATTAACTTGAACCGATAACCAGAAGCCAAATACCTCCAAAAGTTTGTATGAATTAAAAAATGCGTTGCTAGCTTTGAAAACCAAAACCGCAAGGCAAACGTCTCTCACTCCGACTGTGCGGCTGACCTAAAAAACCGAGGTAAGCCAGGTAAGCCGACATTGTGAAAAGTCGTGAAATAGAATGAAAGAAGAAAAAGCGCGAATTGCCTATGATAAATCGTTAACAACTTGAAACCGTTTGTTATTTACTGACGAGGTCTGCCCATCTCTGGGAGTTCTGGCATAGCTACTTAGCTATTTGAAAATGGGCGATG
Source organism: Bdellovibrionales bacterium (assembly GCA_043735865.1). Lineage (GTDB taxonomy): Bacteria > Bdellovibrionota > Bdellovibrionia > Bdellovibrionales > UBA1609 > CAYHVK01. Next base: position 10,159 of record JAYTDP010000218.1, on the reverse strand, counting down.
TGACAATTCTATTTGGACCAAATTCAACAGGACTGTGATAAACCCCTATGATGAACGAAATCGCTGAAAATGTTGGCGCCGATTTTAAGGAAGACAAACTTCTTCACGGCCAGAAACTGGCTTGGGACATCATTTACGCAGTTTCACGAAAAATGGAGCCCGGCATGACTGAAGGCGATGCGCGCGAACTGCTGAAGCAGACAGCCCAAAACGCGGGCTCGCTCAAGTATTGGCATCCTCCGCAAATTAGATTCGGCGAAAACACCACTTTGTCATTCGGTAAACCGGCAGCTCCAGATATTCGATTACAAAAAAATGATATTTATTTTTTCGACATCGGCCCGCTTTTTGACGGCTATGAAAGCGATGTCGGCGAAACTTTTGTATTTGGTGATGATGCGGACATGAAGGCCATCGCTCGGGACTCGAAAGTCCTATTTAATAAAGTCAAAGCCGAATGGATGTCCAGCGGTCGCACCGGACAATCCCTTTATGACTTTGCAGCTGCTGAAGCCGAAAAAATGGGCTGGAGTTTAAGCCTTGGTGGAGCCAGCGGCCACCGGATTTCGGATTTCCCGCACGCTCTGCATCACCGTGGCCACCTCAAAACTTTCGCTAAAACTCCCGCGGCCAATCGCTGGATACTCGAAATCCATCTCCTTCACAAAACACGCAAAATCGGCGCCTTCTTCGAAGATATCCTCTAATTTCGAACCTTGCCGAAATGAGCAAATTGGTTCAGACTTCTGGTATGCATTTTCTTATCGCAATAATAATCGGACTTACTGCAGGCGTGGCTTCGGGACTTTTCGGGATTGGCGGCGGCATCATTATTGTTCCGCTTCTCGTGTTTATACTTGGATATACTCAGCAGGCGGCATCCGGAACATCGCTCGTCGCGCTCTTGCTTCCCGTTGGCATACTTGGCGTTTATCAGTACTACCGAGCCGGGATCATCTCGAACGAAAATATTAAGTTCGGTTTTCTAGTCGCTATCGGGATGTTCATCGGCGCATTCTTCGGAGCGAAAATCAGTCTCGCACTCGATCAAAAAACTTTGTCGCGGGCTTTCTCGGTGTTTCTGGTTCTCGTCGCGATTCGTCTTTGGACAAAATAAACATCTCGGTCACCGAATTCGCTTTACCCTCCCCTCTTAAAGGCAGCATCGAAGTGTATTCGGGTTTCGGCCGCGGAGCGACCGTCGGCACCGAAATTCATCAAAAAATCCAAACCGAACGTGCGGCCGAATTTGACGGCTACCTGCCCGAGGTCACGATTCAACATGCGTTTGAACGAAGCGGTTACACATTTGTGGTTCAAGGGAGAATCGACGGTCTTTTTTCGGGCGACCAACCAAAAATTGAAGAAATTAAAACCAGCTTTAATGTTTACGAATTAATGAAGCGGCTTCGCGAGCGTGGAGACGAACACCCCTACCTCCTTCAGTTGAAAACTTATGGTTACTTTTATTGGCTACAAAATAAAGTCATGCCCGATTTGAATCTCTATTTAGTTTCATCGCGAAATTTGGAGGGAGTGAACTTCGAAACGAACCTCGACATCGAAGCCTATGAAGCTTGGCTTGAACGCCGTCTCACTGAGCTCGTCGAGGAGGCCAAAGCCGCAGAAAAGCGGGCTTTGCGCCGACAAAAAGCCGCGAAGAAATTAGAGTTCCCGTTTGATCAGCCGCGCAATGGACAGGTCGAACTGATTCAGACAATTGAAGAAGGAATGAGTGAAAACCGGCCGATGCTCATTCAGGCGCCAACCGGTCTTGGTAAAACTGTCGGTGTTTTGTATCCGACCTTACGCGAAGCGATGTCACGAGGACAAAAAGTTGTTTACGTGACACCGAAAAATAGTCAACACGCCGTCGCAGAGGATGCCGTCGAGCGGCTGCAGAATAAAGGCGCCAACATTCGGGCGATGACTTTAACCGCCAAAAGTAAAATGTGTTTTAAAAACGAACCGCTTTGTAGCCCGGAATTTTGCGAATACGCGAAAGACCATTACACAAAAGTCGCCGAAAATAAAATTATTGAAAAGCTAGCAGGTAAGAAACGCCTCTCAGAACGAACGTTCAAAAAAATCGCTGAAGAATTTCAAGTGTGTCCTTTCGAAATCCAGCTCGACGCCGCAAAAGACGCCGATGCGGTCATTTGCGATTACAACTACGTCTTCGCCCCGCGCTCAGCTTTCGGCCGCCTTTCCGGTCACGATCTGGGACAAGAAGGCAAAGCCAATCTAGTTATCGACGAAGCTCATAATCTGCCGGCACGCGCGATGGATTACTACTCTCCGTCACTTTCAAGTTTCACTTTAGAGAAGATGCGCGAGGAGTGCGAAGGACTCCCGCGCAAATTTAAAAAAGAAGCGAAGGCGCTGATCGATGATTGTATTCGGGTCGTCAAAAGCAGCGGGCCTCCCGCCTGCACAAAGCCTTGCCGCATTGACCCCCCTGCTCAAGCCTTTCATTTGCAAGACCTCGAGCTTCGAAATTTTCTCTCGACTTACTTGAATTCGGACGTTGAAATTCAACCACGCGACGTCGTCATGCGGCTGAGTTTTTATTGGTCAGAGTTCACCGATGCTCTCGAATTTGTTAGCCAAGGAAGAAAAGAATTCTTTACCACCTTTAATCCGAACCCTGCTTCGGTCCGAATCACGTGCTGTGACGCCTCGGAGATGATGAAAGCAAGTTACGACGAATATTCTCAGGTCGTCGCATTTTCGGCGACACTGAAGCCCTTCGATTTTTTCGAAAGATTGGCCGGCCTCAGTTCAAGAAATTTAAAAACCGCCGAATTTGCATCGCCCTTTCCGAAAAGTCAGCGAAAGCTTCTCATCATTCCGCAAATTTCGTCTAAATTTGCGGATCGTTCTCGTAGTTATCCGCGCATCGCGGACACAATACAGAAAATCACCGCTTTAAAAAAAGGAAATTACTTTGTCTTTTTCCCGAGCTTTGAGTTTTTGGATCGAACACTTGATCAATTCCAACCCCCTGAAGGCTTTGAAATTTTAAAGCAAGAACGATTCATGAAGCGTGACGATATTGACTCCGTCATCGAAAGGTTAAAGCTTCCAAACCAGGCGCATATTGTCTTCGCCGTTCAAGGAGGCGTTTTTTCTGAGGGAGTCGATTATCCAGGAGACATGGCGATCGGAGCTTTTATCGTCGGCCCTCCGCTACCCAATTTCGACCTCGAGAGAGAAAAAATGCGCGAATATTATCAGGAGAACTACTCGGCTGGCTTTGACTACGCCTATACGTATCCAGCGATGGCGAAGGCCGTCCAAGCCGCGGGCCGGGTCATTCGCTCCGAAACCGATCATGGAATCATTGTTTTTATGGATAATCGTTTTGTCGATCCTAGGTACGCGAAGGCTATGCCCCAGGATTGGTATAATGAAAACCCAGGCGAATTGGTCTCGGGTCAAATCTTAAGCGATATTTCAGAGTTTTGGTCGAAACCGACGTAGCTGATTTTAACGTATTAAATTCCTTTATACCCCCTATTCGCGAGACCCTTAATTCAGCTCGGAACTGCTTGAAACCTCAACGTTTTTTGAAATAACTACCCGAGTCATTTTAGTTCTGGATTGATGTCCTTTGATCAGTTATATGTTGGGGGCACTTATGTCACACGGGGGTATCAATGAACCTGGTCGGTAACTCTATGGCCTACGACAATGTCCTCGAAAAGCCTATCTCGAGCGTCGATGAAGTCACCCACGAAGAGCGCTTTACTCGTCTCGAAGAAAAATTTTTTCTACCAAATTCACTTCGCGAAGAGTTCATGCAGCTCGTGAACCACAATTTGCAGCCGAACTATCCGGATACGGCAACAAAGTTTCAACTGATTGAAAGCACTTATTTCGACAGTGCTGAACTGCGCTCGCTCACAGACCATTTTAATAAGCTGTCTTACCGCTTTAAACTTCGTTGCCGACGGTACGGCCCGAATGGTGATTGGCAAGTTCACAATCCGGATATGTTTTTAGAACTTAAAACCAAGACCGGAGATATCTCTGATAAAATGCGAATGAAAATCAAACCGGCCGCATTTCGAAAGCTTCAGTTCGGCGGCAAAGTCGAATCTGAGAAGAAGATTAAAACGACACAACGAATTAATGAAGTTCTAGAAGAGTGCCCGCTGACTCCGGCATGCCGGGTCGTTTATCGCCGATTTGCTTTCGAGAAAGACAATGTGCGCCTCACGATTGACGACCAACTCACTTTTGAACCACAGGCTAAGTTGCGTGCCCCTCTCATGGAAGCAATTCGTGCGCAAAACTGGTGGCCACAGGCAGAGCAAATGTGCGTCGGCTTTAAAGGCACTGACGTGTCGCTTGTGGAGCTCAAGCATTTTGGGATCATTCCGCTTTGGCTTCAAAATTTTATGAAAGAAAAAAATCTCGTCTTCACGAGCTTTTCAAAATATTGCTATTCAATGGTGAATCTCATCAATGGCGACAACCGCTGAAATCCTCTGGGCGCGGGTACACCGCGCCCCATAAAATAGATTTCCATCGACGCCCATTCATAGTTTCGCTATGAATTTGGTCTTATGAATTCTGCCCGTAGCTTTTTTGCTTACACCCAGGCCTTGTGGCGCCTTGCGCTCGCATTTTTTCTCACTTTTAGTTTGATGCGAATTCTATTTTACTTCGCATTTTTGCCGGCGGAGTTGCAGGCCACGGCAGGACAATTAGTCAGGGCCTTTTATTTGGGGGCAAAATTCGACCTGCGGCTCTGCGCCGTTCTTCTCGTGCCCTTAGCAATTGCGAGCCTGTACGGCAAAGTAGACCCGACATTGAATCGAAGCGCTAGAGCCTTCTGGAGCGCCTTTTACGCCGTTTGCGCCTTTATTCTGTTGGTTCTCTACGTGCTCGATTTTGGTTACTACGGCTACCTGGAGCGACGCTTAAACGCCACTGTCCTCAACTTTGGCGATAACCTCGCAATCTCATTCGAAATGATCAATGAAACCTACCACGCCACGTGGGTCATTATCGGTCTGATCTTAATAGCGGTCGGTTTTTTCTTCGCATTTAAAAGATTTATTTTGTTCGAACGTGAAAGATTGGCTCTCACCCAAAAACGTCGGATTGGCTTTGGGCTCGCCACCTTTTTCATTTTGCTGGTGGGAATTTACGGGGCACTCGATCAGTATCCCCTTAGATGGAGCGATGCTTATTTCTCTCCGTACCGATTTATCGCTGATTTAAGTTTAAATCCCGTCTTGTTTCTAAACGACACATTCCAATTTCGCGAAAAACCGTACGACGTCGAAAAGGCGCGAGCCCTATATCCTGTGATGAGTGCTTATTGGGGTGTTCCCGAAAAGAATTCGCAAACTATGACTTTTAAGCGACCCGTCGCGCTGACCCCTCTACCTGCGGCCCGCCCACCCAATGTCATCTACATCATCATGGAGTCGTTCGCAGCTTACAAGACGGGAACATGGGGTAACAAATTAGGCGCGTCTCCTTATTTTGACGAACTGGCGAAGCGCGGGGTTCTCTTTGAGAATTTCTATACTCCAAGCGAAGCTACAGCGCGGTCGGTCTTCACGATGTTCACCAGCAGTCCCGACATGACGATGCGAACGACAAGTACGCGCAATCCGTTTCTCGTCGAGCAAAATACTCTTTTGAATGCTTTTACCGACTACGATAAATATTATTTCATCGGCGGAAGTGCTTCGTGGGGGAATATTCGGGGCGTGTTAAAAAACAATGCCAAAGATTTGCAACTTTACGAGCAAGATAATCTCGAGGGCAAACGAACTGATGTCTGGGGACTGTCGGATTACGATTTATTTAAAGCTACGATTAAAACTTTAAATGCGCGCAATTCTTCCAAACCGTTTTTTGCATTCATTCAGTCCGCTAGCTTCCACCGCCCGTTCACAATCCCAGATGAAAAGGGGTCGTTTGAAATTCGGCACCTGACCAAAGCAGAACTGGCAGACGGCGGATTTATGGATGAAGCCGAATATAATTCGTTTCGTTTTTCCGATTACTCGCTTGGACATTTTTTTGAATTGGCTTTGAACGATCCGGCCTTCGCAAATACAATTTTTGTCGTCCACGGAGATCATGGACTTCCGCATTACAATGCCTCTCATTTACCGGCAGGTTTTAAGAATTACGGATTGAATCGGTTTAATGTCCCACTCCTTGTCCTTTCTCCCGAGCTTCTAAAGCCGGAACACCGGCGCGAGATGGCGAGTGAAGTCGACGTCATGCCGACTCTCGCCGGCCTAACTAATCATCCGTTCACTTTTTGCAGTATGGGGCGGAATTTGTTTGCGCCTGCTGGCGACACTCACCGTTATGATTTTTCTTTTGCATATTACTCATCGCCGCTCGAAATCCTTCTCTATGATCATGACTATTTGGTGAAGGGAACCCCCGGCAAGACAGAGGGCCTCTATAAATATCGCGATGCCGACTTTAAAAAAGACTATCGGGATATCGAACCTGACCGATTCAAAGAAATGTCAGATCTGCTTCAGGGCCATTACGAAATGGCCCGCTGGCTCAACTACAATAATAAGCCGGGGTGTGCGCCATGAAGAAGCCTTATAAAGTAAAAGAGTTTTTTCAAAATTCAACATCGACTCTCACGTATGTCGTCTGGGACCAAAATACCCGCGACGCCGTGGTTATTGACCCGTCACTTGATTACGACGAGACAACGTCACAAATTAGTTTCACGAGTGTTGATCAGGTCAAAGGTTTCATTCGCGCCGAGAAATTGCGGCTTCAGCATATACTCGAAACTCATGCGCACGCGGATCACCTGTCAGCGGCCCAAGTCTTAAAGCGCGAGTTTCCCACTGCTCAGGTGGGTATCGGTGCGGGAATCTCGACCGTACAACATGCAATTCAATCTGTTCTTAAAATGCCAGCCGAATTTCGCACTGATGGATCTCAGTTTGAATACCTGTTCACCGATCAAGAAACTTTTTCCGGCGGTTCACTCGAAGGTCAGGTGATCGCGACACCGGGCCACACTCCCGCCTGCGTGTCTTACCTCATCGGCGATTTACTTTTTACCGGCGACTGCCTATTTATGCCCGATGTCGGCACTGGGCGCTGTGACTTTCCAGGGGGGAGCGCCGTCGAACTGTACAGTTCTGTTCATGAAAAATTATTTAAGCTTCCAGACGACACTCAAGTGTACGTGGGCCACGATTATCCGCCCGTCGGTCGCGGTCTGCAGTTCCGAACTACAATAGGCGAGCAAAAATCAAAGAATATACATTTAAGCGAACAAACCTCGCTTAGCGACTATGTCCATTTTCGGGAGAATCGCGATAAAACTCTTAAAGCCCCGAAGCTGATGACGCCATCACTTTTATTGAACTTAAATGCCGGCAAATTGCCTGAGCCGAATTCTGAACATGAGTACTTTTTAAAAACTTAAGCCGGGTAATGGATGACGATCCAGATTATATAAAATCCGGTCAAATGATGGACCATCTGATCGATACCAAACGAGTTCCAAAAACCCGCGCGATTCTTATCCGAGAAGCGGCCCAAGTACCGCGGACCTGATTTAATTCGGTCCATGGCGAAATGAATAATAAAATCAATCAGCGCGAGCCACCATAAATGAAAACTGACAGCCATTACGATCGCCAGTGTAAGCAGCGCATGAACGACACAATGTGTGGCGAGCGGTATGAAAAACTCCCAGCCCGGTAGAAACTTTTTGAGCATATATTCGCGTTGGAGCGGAAAATCGCCAATGAAATGCTTAATTTGAAAAAGCACTAATAGTTGAAAAGCCCAAACCATTTGGGTCGTGTAAGTCTCAGGTGTCATACTCTTCTATCAGGCTATAGGGCACGACACACCGGCTGCAATTAAAAATCTCGTGCTTACCCGACCTTTATCTTGGTAATGTCGGACAATCATGAACACGAAGCCTAAAAGCCAAGAAAATCCGCTCGGCGGACTCCTTTTCAACATCATTCTCCCCGTTGCAATTTTAAATCAAGGTACCAAAAGATTCGGCGCTCAAAATGCGATTTGGGCCTTGGCCATCGCACTTGCTTTGCCGATTGGTTATGGCCTCTACGACTATTTCACTAATCATAAAAAAAACTACGTCTCTCTTTTAGGGATCGTCAATGTCGGGATTACCGGCGGGCTCGCGATGATGCAGCTTGAGGGCTTTTGGTTCGCGGTCAAAGAAGCTTTTTTTCCCTTCATCATCGGAGTCGCGATCTTTGTTTCCGGTTACATCAATAAACCGTTTTTGAAATCGGTACTTTGGAACCCGCAAGTGTTCGATACCGACAAAATTGAATCGGCGCTCTCGAGCAAAGGAAACTTAGATCGCCTTCCGGCCCTTTTCGTCCGCGCCAATTGGGTGTTTGCGATTTCATTTTTCATTTCGAGTTTTTTAAATTTCATACTTGCGATCCGTATTTTTCAAAAAATTCCGGATGGAGTGGATTCGGCCACACGCCAAGGACTACTGAATGAGCAGATTGCTCAAATGACTTGGAAGGGCTACGTCGTCATCGCTTTTCCCCTCATGTTTTTGATGATGGCACTGATTTGGTACGTAGTTCGTGAGATTCGCCGAGATTCCGGCCTCACCTTTGAAGAAATATTTAAAGAGTCTCGTTCCCCATCTTAAGACCGAGCTCTTCTTCAGCCGGGATCAGCATTGCTCCGCTTTCAATTTTCTCTAGCTGCTGCCGTTGCCGGACAAATTCGGCTCGGATGCGGTCGAGTTCTTTTTTTCTCTCTTTTTGCTGTTTGTCGAATTCGAGCTCGGCCGCGCGATTTTCTTCGGGCCGAACGCGCTTAAACTCCCGCCGTATTTTTTCATATTCGGCTCGAATTGCCGAGCGCTCCTTATGCATGTCCTCGGCTCCCCGTTCACGCTTGGTCGTTTCGCGATCAATCAGAACTAACCGGGTGTAATAATCTTCATAACGATCAAGTAAGTTCTGTTGGCGAATCACAAAATCCTGATCGGCTGCGCTACCTATGTCGCTCGCAAATGCCGCCCAACTCATAACTTGAGTGAAGAGCGCGGCGACAATGACTTTCTGCATGATAAGCTTCATCCACTTATTCTCTAAGAATCCGTCCCGATTCGCAATTGTGTTTGCTTTTGCCCGACCTAAATCCTAAAAACTGGCCCATGGAAGCACTCAGCGAATTCGGCGTCTTTTTTGGCAAGGTATTGGTCCTTTTTTTATTTATGGCAGGTTTTATCCTGTTCCTAGTGGTTGTCTCGATGCGAGCCAAACATAAGCCACAATTCGAGGTCGAAAATCTGAATGAGAAATTCGACGACATCAAGTCATCCCTAAAAGATGTCATGTTAAATAAAAAGCAGCTGAAGGCGCTAGCGAAGCATGAAAAAAGCGAAAAGGCGAAAAAAGAAAAAGACGAGAAGGAAACCGCGAAAGCTTTCTATCTGACATTCGAAGGTGATTTGACCGCATCGCAATCCAAAGAGCTTCGCGACGAAATCAGCGCTGTTCTTCAAGTAGCGAAAACTGGAGACGAAGTTGTAGTTTCGGTCGAAAGCCCGGGCGGCACGGTCAACGGTTACGGACTCGCGGCCGCCGAGCTCATTCGAGTGCGCGATGCCGGCTTGAAGCTCATCGTGTGTGTGGATAAAATTGCGGCGAGCGGAGGCTACATGATGGCCTGCACAGCCCACCGGATTTATTCAGCACCATTTGCTGTCGTCGGTTCAATTGGAGTCATCGCGCAAATTCCGAACGTCCATAAGCTTTTAAAAAAGCATGATGTCGAATATGAAGAAGTCACTTCTGGGGAATTTAAAAAGACCGTCAGTATTTTTGGCGAAATCACCGAAAAAGGCCGGGCTAAATTTCAAGAGCAGATTCAAGACACTCATGTATTATTTAAAAGCTGGGTAAATACCTATCGACCGCAGCTCAATGTTGAAAAAGTAGGCACCGGCGAGTATTGGTTCGGCACGCGAGCCCTTGAGCTCAATCTAGTAGACGAAATTAAAACGAGCGATCAGTATCTCGAAGAGAAAATGGCGACCCATACAGTTTACAAAATACGCTTTATGCCGAAAAAATCATTTAGCGAAAAGATCGGCGAAGCGATGAGCAGAATTGCTGCCAAATCTCTTCATACTCTC
>JAYTDP010000217.1:0-3696 GCA_043735865.1 Bdellovibrionales bacterium | reverse complement strand
GGCCGATCTTACTCTCGAAACAATGCGCCTCACGCGCAATCATCCGGCTTTAACGGCGAATGATTGGTTTGAGCACATGCAGTTTGCGGATCAAATGGGCTCTCCTGCACGAGCCGCTGGCGAAATGGGCGATCTGATTGTAGAAGCGCTTCGTACTCGTAACTTCCGTCTCGATCGCGGTGCGGTCGCGAGCACGGTTGTTATGTATGACGGCAGTAAAGAGCTTGGCAGCAAAGGTGCCGGTGCGCGCGAGAATCCAATCCCGCATACTTTGAAAGGTTCTGACGAAGCGACGCATGCGTTGTCGGTGAAGATGCTAAGTGGAGCTGAGTATCCGTTTAAGTATCCAGTGAAAGTTGAAATCACTTACAATGGTGGTCCACTTCAAGGGGCCGTGAAATGGAAAAACGAAGCGGCTGGGCCTTTGACAGCAACAATCAAGAACGAAGCTGAATTGGCCAACTTAAGCGTGACGGCTCTTGCTGGTTGCGATTTCGTCAATCGTGAAGACGGTAGCTGCTCAGACTATGCGTACATCAAAATGTACAATGCCGGCGAAACACGACCGGCATCTAAGAAGCGTTTCTATGTGAGAATTTCGGCGCCTTAGCGTATTCGAGATAGTATTCGAGCGACGAATGTCGCGAGAAGAAACTCGAGGAGAAGATATTAGCGAAGCTCGATAGACAACCTATCCAAATAAAAAACCCGCTTTTTATGAGCGGGTTTTTTTATTTAGTGGGATTGTTTATTTAACTCCGGTCATAATTTCGACTCTGGTTTCTTCTCGCGGCAAGCCGCTCGAATACTAGAACGGAAACGGCGTAATCATCGATGCGTCTGCCGCCGACATTGGTGGGCGATACCCTTCGGTTTCGGGCATGTGACTTCGGAAGCCTTCTTCTTCAGTGGTTGAAGAAATGTCGTTCGCACCGGTCGCTTTCAAAATTTCAGTCGCTTTGTCGAGCCACGCGGTGTCGTCGACGTGAACGGAAAGTAAAATCCCGCCGTCTTTGACAAACTCTTCGTAGCGTACGGCTTCGTATTCTGGAAATCCTAATCCGATGAGTGCTCCGCTAATTCCACCGACTGCTCCGCCCATGCTTGCACCTGCGAGCATACTCATGATCGGACCCGCTGCAACAAATGGCGCTAAAGCAGGAGCCAAAGCAACAGTGCCTGCGCCGACGAGCCAGCCGAGAACTCCACCGATGACCGCACCCGTGCTTGTGCCGAGTGCAGCGCCCTCAGGAGCTTTCGTATGCTTTTCATGCGCAAACGTGCGCGTGTCGCCTAATTCCGCCATGAGAACTGAAATATCTGAATTGCGAAAGCCCGCATTTTTTAATGTGTCGACTGAGTTTTCGATCAATTCGCGAGAACTGAAGATTCCGAGGACAACTTTATTTCCGTGTTTCATATGACACCTCTATCTAATTGTTGTTTCATTTCGTACTCGGCCTGAGCCGACAATGTCGCTTGCTATGCTCTGGATCGTAGTCTGTTCAGTGCTTGAGTCAACAGGCCCGCGCAAGACGACTTCGCCATTCAGAGTTATAATTTTAACGTTGCGAGCATTCATCGAAAGATCGCTGCGGGTGATGCGTTCTCGGATCTGACGAGTTACGGCTGCATCGTAAGCACTTGTTCCTTGCTGTGAGGCGCTCTGTGGAATTGCAACCGCCATTCCCGTAGTTCCGACTTGCGGACGTGCATTACCATTCGGATTCGCTGGAGAGCGCGCTGTACCGGTGGTGCTAACGCCAGTAGTTGGCGTCGCGCTTGGAGTTTGCGACGTGGCTGAATTTGAAGTTGCATTAGTAGTTGATGACGGAGCACCTATGCGACCAGTTGTTAAGTCGGTGCGTGTAGTGACTCCCGGCTGATTGATCGTCTGTGCTGAGCCAGTCGTTGGCGCGTTCATCATTCCACTTGCCGTGCCGCTCGTCGCGTTTGTCCCGGCTGGAGTGTTGGTACCGTTTATCATGTTCGCACTATGGATGGGTTGCGGCGCCGTATTGCTTGGCACCGCGGTCGATGTGGATGTTGGTGTCGAATTTGTCGGGGATATTATTGCGGCGCTTGCTGACGTGAGTGCACCGAAAGCTAGTCCGGTGATAATTGCAAATGTAAGTTTGTGATTCATGAAGTCCTCCAAAGGTTATCCGTATTTATACAGCATAAAGTGCGCCATGTTTTCGAGTGGCGAGAAGAGTTATCGGCGATTCAATGCCGGAGTATACGGGCAAAATGTCCCGTCGCATTTGGGCTGTGGAGTTTTGCCTCCTTACCAGAAATACTGTGACGGCTCAATTTTCAGAGCGGTTTTACTTTCTTCTTCTGCGGCAGAGAAAAGTGGTTTTAAATTTTTCACGATGAGGCTGACCGAGTGCCCATCGCGTTCGACCACTCCACTTACTATAAGAAAACAATTGTAGAGAAATATGTCTCGAAACTTTTCAAATTCGCGGCGAAATAAAATCATGTCGACGAAGCCGCTTTCGTCTTCGATAGCCGCAAAACAAGTTCCGTTTGCGGTTGGTGGGCGTTGGCGCACTAGGAGGAGTCCTGAAGTCGTAACGAATGTTTTTGGTGCTTTGCGCCTCACATCAAAGCTGGTCTCTTTAGGAAGCTTTTTGACTTTTCTAAGTGCCGCCATCGGATGCTCTTTCGCCGACAAACCAAACGCCGAATAATCGTGGCGGATGCGTTCGTATCCGTCGAGGGTGGCGAATGCCGCCGCGTCTTGGTCGGAGTTCACTCCCGCAAAAAGATCGAGCTGTTTATAGTTCGCTTCTTTTTTGTGAACATTGTCGGCTAGAATTTGCCAGAGGGCTTCGCGCTGCTCGAGAAATAATATTGGCTGTTTTGTTGCAGAGCTCGAATTCTCGGTCAAGGTTCTTGGCCCACACAGGTTACGAAACGCGTCTCCCATCGCGAGACGATGCAAAACGTCTTCGCGCACGTGCGTCTTCGCCAAGAAATCGGCGAGCGAAGCATAGGGGCGATTTTTTAAAATTTCTTCAGCGTCTTGTTTCGCCAATCCTTTAATTACCCGCAAGCCCAACCGAACGGCCCGTAGACCGCCCGGCGCATCTTCCATGCGCGAATCGTAATCCGAAAGATTGGGATCGACCGGTAAAACTTTAACTCCGTGTCTTTTGGCATCGTCGATGAGTGTGTGGCCGGAATAAAAGCCCATTGGCAGAGAATTGAGAAGTCCGCATAAAAATTCTGCCGGGTAATGTCGTTTTAAGTAGCAAGATGCGTATGCGAGGAGTGCAAAAGAAGCCGAATGGCTCTCAGGAAATCCGTAGTGCGCAAATCCTTTCATCTGTTCGAGAATAAGGTTCGCGTAATCTTCTGGCACTCCGTTTTTTCTTAATCCGAGAAGAAGTTTTTCGCCGATTTTGTGAATAGAACCGCTGGATCTCCAGGCGCCGATAGCTCGTCTGAGCTGATCGGCTTCGCCGGGCTGAAAACCCGCAAGCTCAATTGCCATTTTCATAATTTGTTCTTGAAACAGTGGAACTCCAAGCGTGCGTTGCAAAATTTCTTTTAACTTCGGATGCGGATATTCGATTTTTTCTAAGCCCTGCCGGCGCCTTAAATACGGATGCACCATTTTGCCCACGATCGGGCCTGGCCGCACGATTGCGATTTGGATGACGAGATCGTAGTAGTTTCGCGGTTGCA
>JAYTDP010000216.1:0-7783 GCA_043735865.1 Bdellovibrionales bacterium | reverse complement strand
GCCGACGAAGGATTTTGGGTTGGTATCAACCGCGACCCGCTCAAGCAAGTTTGGCTTTGTAAAGGCGACAAGGCGGATGTACTGAAGGTGAAGATTTTGAAGCCGAAATTCGTTAGCAACGGGATGATACTTTTAAAAGCAAGTTCGAGCGGGCAGGTCCAAATTGCATCTAGCACTTCGGGATGGCGCTTTATGAAGTTTAAAAAGACTTCCTCGCCGAAAGAGTCGAAAGCGGCCGCTTTCATTGCCGACGAAAAATAACCAATGATCAAAATTCGAAAATCAAGTGAGCGGGGCGATGCAAATCACGGCTGGCTCCATTCTAAACACACTTTTTCGTTTGCCGATTATCATGATCCAAAACACATGGGCTTTGGAGTTCTGCGAGTCATTAATGAAGATCGTATCGAGGGCGGTACCGGCTTTGGCACTCATGGTCACCGCGATATGGAGATCATTTCCTACGTCGTCGAAGGTGCGCTCGAGCATAAAGACTCGATGGGCAGCGATACGATCATTTTACCCGGCGAAGTACAGAGGATGAGCGCGGGAACGGGCGTTCGCCATTCCGAATATAACCATTCGAAAAATTCCCCGACGCATCTTTTGCAAATTTGGATCCTGCCGGAGCAAAACGGAATTTCGCCCGGGTATGGACAAAAATCATTTGCCAACGAATTTGCCACGAACCAATTGATTTTGGTCGCTTCGAAGAGTGGTCAGAACGGATCGATATCTATCCACCAAGACGTGAATATGTACGCGTGTAAATCGGCGGTGGCCGATGAGAAGAATATAGACCTTGGGCCGACTCGCAAAGCATGGGTGCAAGTTATTAAGGGAAATGTTCGTCTGAACGGTCAAAGCCTACTCGCCGGCGATGGTGCGGCTCTCGAAGACGAGGCCAAGCTTGGTCTCGCATGGTCGGCACACTCTGAATTTATCGTCTTTGATCTTCCTTAGGTGCCGCCCAGCATCACTCGAAAAAGGTAGCTGCTACCTTTTTATATTTGGTTTACTCTAAAGACACTTTGAGATTTACCTCCATGAAAGGGCTTTTGAACATATGAAACAGCTTATCACCGTCGCTTTAACTTCGCTTTCGCTTCTAGGATTAGGCGCGTGTACGCCTTCCGCTTCTCAAATGACTAAATTGCTCGAGCAGCACCCAGAGATTTTGACCAACACGATCGAAAAAAATCCCGACGTCGTCATGACATCAATTCAAAAAGCGGCACAAGGCGCACAAGCCAAAATGCAAGAAAAGGCAATGGCGGCTGAAGAAGCCAAAATGGAAGCCGAAGCTAAAAATCCGCTCACTCCAGAATTACAACCGGGACGCGCTTTCATGGGTAATGAAAATGCACCGATCACGATTGTTGAATATACGGATTTCCAATGTCCATATTGCAGCCGTGGTTACGAAACCATGGAGCAAGTTCGTAAAGCTTATGGCGACAAAGTCAAAATCATGGTGAAAAACCTTCCGTTACCGATGCATCCAATGGCGGTTCCGGCAGCGAAGCGTTTTGAGGCTTTGATGCTTCAAGGTAAAGACAAGGGGTTTGCGTACTACAAAGAAGTTTTCGAAAACCAAGAGAAGTTAAATCAGGAAGAAGAAAAGTTTCTTGATGCTGCAGTCAAAAAATCAGGTGGTAATCTGGCTCAAGTGAAAAAGGATATGGACGGCGACAAAGTAAAAGCCGTTCTCGATTCTGATATGGCTGAAGCCAAGAAATATGATTTCTCGGGCACTCCTGGCTTCATCGTCAATGGAGTTTCAATTCGAGGCGCATACCCGTTCGAAACGTTTCAAAAGTTAATCGATAAGAAATTAGCTTCGAGTAAATAGATTCGGGTTTTCATTTTAGGAAAAGAAAAAGCCACCTGTGAAGGTGGCTTTTTTTATGGGCTATTAAAAAGAGGTTTCCTAAACTTTAGAGTGCGTCGACGTACGCTTTAATTTGAGTGTTGGTCAATTCGATCGTATGAGCCTTGCCAGGGCAGAAGCCTCGCTTCTCAGGACCGTAAACATCGAATTTTGTCGAAATGATATCTGTGCAGGCTTCAGCCGACATACATACATCGTCGGGAGTGGCATTCTTTGATAGAAGTTTGCCATTAATGAAACCGATTTTTTGCGATTTGCCGTTGCCGTTCAGTACGCACACATACTCATGGGCTGTGTCCGGCACTTCTGTCGTATCATCCGTGTCGGTATCCGTATCAGTCGTGTCTGTAGTTGTCGTATCAGGCGTCGTCGTTGTACCGTCTCCGGTATCAACGGTTGTACCACCGACATCTTTTGCGACTAATGTTCCTTTATCAGAGGCATTGGAAAAACCAACCTCCGAACAATTCTGGAACCCAAAGACAAGTGTTGCGACACCTAGACATATAAGAACAAATCGTGTTTTCATTTTGACCCCTCTGGACCTTCATTATTGCAATTCTGGTGCATGTTGTAGAAGCCCTAATTTCGATTTGGAGGGCCTTCGTCTGTAGAACCTCGTTAAATCGCAAAAGAGTTAGGCGTACCAGAATGACAATAGTCTCGTAATGAGACGATTCTAATTGCCTCGAGGTTCGAGCGAGAGCTTGTCATCATCTACAACCTCGCGATAGCGATGAACGACGGCTTTGCCCGGGGCCTCATATTGGATAATAAAGAGGTTCGTATAGTCGGTCGAATCGATCTCCTTATATAGGTTCGATTTAGTGAGGTAATTTAAAAATCCCGGGATTGTATCACTATGACCCACTATCATGACTGTCGTGCCAGGATGGTTTTTCGAAATGTCGGCCATCATGCTTTCGTATTGGGTAGCGCCAAAATTCGTGTTTACACTCAATTTCATTTCTTTGGCGATCGGCTCGGCCGTCGCAATCGTGCGCTTCGTATCAGAGCTATAAACTTGCGTTATTTTATATAGGTGTTTGAGCTCGGTTAAAGCTTTTGCGCGCTTCTTGCCGTCTTTCGTCAGGTCAGGGTTATCGCCGGCCGCTTTTTCTGCATGGCGCGAGACGATGATCGTCGTGGGTACTGCGTAGGAATTAAAAGAGGTGAGGAGGACAATGGAAATTATAAGTTTTTTCATTCGCCTATATTAGGGCGGTAGACATCGGCCGTCACTTATTTTACCGTCACTCATGCGCAAACTTATTTTTTTTAACGCGATTTTGTTACTGACATCGAGTGCCTTCGCCGCCGACTGTGGCCGAATCATTTCGGCTTCCGGAAGCGTGGAGGTTTTAAGAACCCCCACTAAAACCACCGCTGAGGCAGACCCTCCGCGAGCCGCGTTCCCGATTGCGGCAAACGACGTGATCCGTTGTGATGACATCATTATCACCCATGAGAGATCCAGCGCTGTCTTATTGATACCTCGGGGTAAGCTCGCGATCGGCGCCAATACGAAAATCATGATCGCCAAATATTTGAACGAAGCGAAACCGGACGCGAATTTGATTGATCTTTTTTTCGGCCAGCTTCGTTCTCTGATAACGAAACGAAAACCCGGCGCCGAGCCGGCATCGAAATTTCAAGTTCGAACACCTACAGCGGTTACTGGAGTACGGGGAACTGATTTTTTCGTCAGTTACGATGAAAAGTCCCAGGTGACCGAACAGGCGACCCTCGAAGGGCAGGTCGAAGTGACTCCTCAGGCCACTTCGAAAAACGGAGCCGCGGCCTCCGCACCGGTCCTCGTTAGTGCGGGCGAGCAGGTCTCAGTGAATGCCACGGCCGACTCTGTTCAAGTGGCACCCATTAGCGAAGCGGTAAAAATAAAGGTTCGCTCCACTTCTGTTTTGATTGAAAAGGACGCCGACTTCGCCAAATTTGAGAGTGTCCCGAAGGGGAGTGAAAGCGAGAAACCAAAAGATGCTCTTTACAAATCTCCACGTTGGATTGTGGCGGTTGGTCCGACGACCGGAAAAGTGAAGCACGCGAGTGGGACTTTTAATAATAATGAACTTCATGGTCAGAGTTTATTGATCGAACGCCAAAAACCATTGGGCAAGCGATCATTACTAATGGCAGCCAATCTCGCCGAATTTAAAAATCAAGACAATGGGGGCCAAATCCAAAATAATCTCACGACGCTTTCGTTTGAAAGTGGGCTCAGAATTTGGCATGCAAACAAATGGTCGCCTTACATCAAGGCCGGCTTAGGATACTTGCGAAGCGAAGCTCACATATTGGGACAGGGTAATTCGTGGGAGTTTGTTTCCCTCATGGGCGCTGTCGGGATTGACGGAATCTTCAAGCCATTTATCTGGAATTCCGCAGGTCTTTACGCTGCCATCGACGGCCGGCTCAATCAGACCTTGTTTTTAACAGCCAAAGATAATCCGGCTAACATTGACGACCGAAGCTTAAACGCATTTTTGGTCACGCTGCGGTTGGGGATTTCTTTCGATTTCTAATCGGCGTTTTCGGCTCAATTTGCCTTTTTATATTCTCATTTTCGAACGCAGAAGTTGCGGACAGTTTTTTTAAGCTAGACATAGATTGGAGTGCGAGGACGATTTTAAGCGGTGCAAACGTGGTTCGAGCTTTGCAATAAATAAGGGAAACGGGGGTTGTATGTATATTGATTCTTATGATTGTTCGCGGTGCCACTTAGAAGTTGTTTCGCCACCTGATTTTCAAGCTGTCCACATCTGTCCGCATTGTTCGTGGGACAAAAATTCCGTTGAATTAAATGCCGAAAAATCAAATACGAAGCGTGCGGTTATCGCAACGACTTTTGTTTTCGCATTGTTTATCGTCGGAATCGTGCAGGCGGGCAACTGGGGACAGTTCTTTTTTAAGGCGATCCCTCTGCAGACAAAATATTGGTTAGGTGCCGCTTCAGAAACTGATTATCAAAAATTGGCCAAGATAAGACTTCAATTAAACGATGCAAATGGCCTTGAAGTGATGCTTCAGAATAAGGTTCAGTTAAACCCGACGCTTGAATCGCTGAAAGAGTTGGGAGAGGTTCAATTTCAGAGACGAAATTACGAATCTGCAGCCGTCACTTTGAGACAATATTTGAGCAAGGGTGGCAAAGATCTTTATGCTCGATTTAACTATGCTCGGGCGCTTGGGGCCCTCGGCCAAGTCGATCAAGCCGTCGAACAATTTGAGAGAATTTTGGCAATCAAACCGAACGCAATTCAGATCACGGTTACAAATGCCTATGTTGATATGTTAGTGAAAAACCACCGCAACTCACAAGCCATTGCCGTTATCAAAAAGATTCAGAGCAACGGTTCAAACGCAGCCTCGTTCATGCAAGCCGAAATGCGCCAAATCGCCAGTACCAAATAAGCGAAAAAATATCATTCTGGGACGCCCGATATGAGTCGGGCATTTTGGTTGGCTGGACGATCGTCCTAAAGTCCCTAAGATTGCTGTTCGCTTAAAGCGCCGAAGCCGATAAGTACCTTAGATTATGCCGACGCAATTCTCTATTCGTTACAAGTTCTTAAGTGTCACCACACTGCTTTTGTCGGTGTGCGTGGGCACATATCTTTTGCTCGCCAGTTACGTCTTCAAAGAAGATAAGCGATCACTCGTTTTTGATTACAACCGCAGCATCGTCGTCAACTTAGCTAGTGACTTGGATAATTTTTTTCGTGGGCTCTCTGACAAAATGCAACTCGTGGTGTTCTTCCACCGCAAAGATGACAAAGCTTTCCAGAACTTACTTAAAACTTTGCTCGAGCAAAATCGCGACATCGTATGGGTCGGCGGCAGTGATAATTTTAAAGAGATTACGACTGAATATTTTCGTAACTCTGAATATCAAAGCACCTATAGTCTTGAGGCTGATTTTTTCACCCAAGCTATGGTTAAAGGTCGGCCGATCCCTTATGCCGATATTCAAAGAGATGGTGAGGCCGTATGGACGGCGACACTTAAAGAAAACGGACCCGCGCTGATCGGCTACGGCAAAAGCGTTATCGAAGAAAACGACAAAGGGATTCCGGTTCGACAATTCACGGTCATTGCCTATATGCGTGCCGACCGTATCATTGCCGCGCTAAAAGAATCGCGCCCGAGCGAGAGTATGGTGCTCAATCGGCGGGGAGAAGTGCTGGCTCACACCAACCCATTGGTGATGCAGAATCAGGAAATACCCGATCGCGCGCTTTTCGAAAATGCATTGAAATTGCAAATGCGAGCGCAGGTCTTAAAATATGATACGCCATCTGGCGTGCGATTCGGAGCGTTTGCAAAAGCGGGCTCGGGTCAGATGATCGTGCTCTCGAGTGTTTCCGAAGACACGGCGTTTAAGGCGGTCAACGACCTGGTCTACCGGTCCCTCCTTTTTGGTTCGATACTGGTGACTCTCACTTTTTTATTCGCCATCTTTTTTTCTCGTTCACTCACTCGACCGATTGAGAATCTTGTTACCGGCATGAAGCAGGTTTCCGACGGAGATTTAAATACGACCATCCAAATCACGTCGCGAGACGAAATTGCGAGCCTGGCGAATCATTTTAACCAAATGATCGGCGACCTTAAAAAGTCGAGGGAAGAACTTGAAAACATAAATCGCGAACTCGAAAATAAAGTTCGAGAGCGCACTGTGCAGCTCGAAGAGCGAAATGTCGCCGTTAAAGAAGCTCAAGAAGCATTACTGCGAACGACGCGGTTGGCGGCGGTTGGTGAAGTCGCCGGACTTGCGGCGCATGAAGTTTTAAATCCGCTTACGAGTATTATTTCAAAGCTCAATGACTTTAAAAATCGTCTGCAATCGGATCGTCGAAGCGAAGGCCAGTTCCTTTTAGATCTTAAAAACAGTTGGCAAAAAGATGTGACTGAAGGTGGGTTCGATCAGCTCGTAAAAGCGTGGAAGTCGCCTTCGCCTCTAAAGTCAGGGGATTCGCTCTTTAATGAAGACATGAGCAATATTGAAAAGGTCGGTACCAATGTGCTCGCCGAGTTTGACAAGATGATCGTGGATTCGGATTTTTTGATTGAAGAATGTCAGAGAATTAATCGGATCGTTCAATCCTTCCGTGGTATGAGCTCGGTTAAAACGGACGTGCACGAACTTTCGGTGCATAAACTTTGCGATCGGTCGATCGCGATCATGGCCGATCTCGCAACGAAGCACGACGTCATAATAGTGAAAAAATTAAGTGCGCCTGAAGATGTCGCTTGGGTCGACGAGGATGAATTTATTCAAGTGACGACGAACTTGCTTAGAAATTCTATTCAATCTGTGCAAGCGGCTGGGCGATCAAAAGGAAAAGGCGAGATTCGATTTACGACAGAAGCCTCTTTCAGTGCAGCCGGCGAGCCCATTATCGCGATTCGAATTCGAGATAATGGAATCGGTTTGACGCCTGAGCATGCTGGCAAATTGTTTCATCAAAAATTTACTACCAAATCAAAAGCCGAAGGCACAGGTATTGGGCTTAGCCTTTCACGCCGCCTTGCGCGCGCATTCAAAGGTGATATTCGAATGTCCTGGACGAAAGAAGGCGAGGGCGCGGAGTTTACTATCGAAATTCCACTTGCTCAGGCGAAGAAGGCATCAGCATGAGCCAAGCAATTAAAAAAATCGATATTCAAAAGTACCCTGAGCGCGATCCATCAAAATGGAACAGGCGAATTTTGGTTGTGGACGACGAAAAAGAAATTTTGAATGCATACACGACGCTCCTCGAGCCCAAGAAAACCGGCGAACTCATCCGATCAAGCCGGGTCTCTTCGAATGTGATTCCGCTCACGCCTCCCTCAAATTTATTCGAAATCGTGACCGTGGGGACCTATGACATGGCT
>JAYTDP010000215.1:0-4703 GCA_043735865.1 Bdellovibrionales bacterium | reverse complement strand
CTGCCGACTCACCGATCATGTCTGCCAATTCGGCCAAAGATTCTGAATCGAGTACCGCATATGACGACATATCGCTCGACGCTAAAACTATCGTGCTCGCAACTTTCGATTCATCGCGGTTACTATATTTCGGAGAATTATCGATGCCCGACTCGTATGGAAGACGCCAGAAAAATAAACCGTTCGGGTGCCGGCGCGCTTTAAACATCCAGTCGTGATACAAATGAAGTTTCGGATACACCTGGCGCACGAATTCGAGATCGCGAGTTTGGCGGGCGATTTCTAATGCGGCATAAGACAAGACTGCGGGATTTGAAATACCATTATTGTTAGGACCCAAAGGCCCCACCACTTGCGGGATTCGCCCATCCGGATACTGTCGATGAAGAACTGATCTGATCACGTCTTGCGCGATGGCGGGGTTATGAACTTTCCAGATGAGAGAGATAAAAGCGGAGTCCCAAAGGTAAACACCGATATATTTCGGCGATGGATGCACATGATAATACGGATTAACACGACTGGGCTCGCGAAGGTTCTTTTGAAGCTGGGCGTAGACGGCATCGAAAGCCGGTTTCCATTCGGGCTTCACCGTATAGGCAGAAGCTGTGAGTGATGTGAAAATTAAAGCCGTGCCTATGAGTAGATTCTGAATTTTAGTCATAACGTGTTTAATCACACCTGCGGTAAATCCACCTCCTTTTTTGTCATGCCAAGAAAGAGTTACACGGATAGATTGCCTAAGCGAACTGCTTCCCATAAAACAGTCCGGAATGCCAATTACTCGACTTCTAAATCGCACCTACGCACTAAGCACCTACTTAACGGCGATTGTTTTGTTCGCGGTTCTGCCGGTCCTCGTTTTTTCGGGCGTCGTCGTCTACCGCCTGGTGGGCAAAGAACGAGAGATGAGCGAGAAATATCTCATTAAATCTGCCGATGAGCTCGCGCTAGCTCTCGATCAAGAAATTATCGCAACCGTCCGAAGCTTACAGGCGCTTAGCAGTTCGTATTCGCTTCGCGCGAAACAATATAAAATTTTTCACGATATTTTAGTCAGGGCCCTTCCAAAACAAAAGACGTGGTCGGATATTCGTCTTCACAATATCAATCTGGAGAGAATAACGACCGCGGTTCATCCTTATACTGGAAAACTTGAACCTGCCGTCGAGCCGGAGAGTGTCCGAAAAGCCATTGAAACCGGCGAGCCACAAGTGGGGCCGATTACCAAAATTCCAGCCGCGGATAACTTAGAAGCGCCTTTCGGTTTTTCGGTGCGGGTCCCGGTGAAAGATGACGCCGGTAAAGTCATTTACGTGCTTTCGGCGGCCATCACAACAAAGTCGCTTCAAGATTTGATTTCAAGATTAGACACCGTCCCGCATGAGTGGCTCCGAGCGTTGATCGATCAAAACGGGGTTCTTGCCGCTCGCACACTGGATCCCGAAAAAAATGTCGGTACTCTCGCATCCGCGACCCTGCGGGCATTAATTGCCAAAAATGAAAATGGCCTTCAAGAAACGAAAACTTTAGAGGGACTGCAAGTTTATACCGCCTACCGCCGCGCCCCCTTTACCGGTTGGCACTCGGCCATTGCCGTTCCGGCCCGGGAGTACGAAGCTTCTTTTAAAGCGACCATGCGCACCCTTTTAAGTATGGGCATCTTACTTCTCGCTTTATCCATGCTATTTGCGTGGCTCATTTCGCGGTGGATGCGGGAAGCGATAGAGTCCGCGGCTGTTGGCGCCGCCCATCTCGCAAAAGGGCAAACACCGCACCTCCCTTATTCCCGAATCAATGAAATTAACGAACTTCGAATTTCGCTCGAGCAGGCCGCCATTTTAATCAAATCGCGCGATAAAGCGAAACGGGATTTCTTAGCCAACATGAGCCACGAGTTGCGAACTCCGCTGGGTATTGTACTCGGAATGACCGACTTGATTTCGCGAGGTAATATTCCGCCCGAAGAAAAAACTCGCAGCTGGCAAATTGTAAAACGTAACGGCGAACAACTTTCACGCCTTATCGATGACATTCTCGATTTTGCCAAGGTCGAAGCGAACCGGCTAACTTTGGATAATGAGAATTTTTCTTTAAAAGAATTAATCAAATCCGTTGCGAGTGATTTTGAAAAAAGCATCGGCGAGCGCGACGTTCGGCTGAATACGATGTTCGAAGACGGTTGTCCGGATTTTGTTTACGCCGACCCAGTTCGGATTCGGCAGATCATTTATAATCTCGTCGGAAATTCGGTAAAATTCACTCACCAAGGTACAATTAAATTGTGTTTACACGCGACAAGCGGAAATCAGGTTCGCTTAACCGTGACGGATACCGGGATCGGCCTCAGCACCGATCAGCAGGCACAGCTCTTTTCGGAGTTCACTCAAGGCGATAGCAGCCACACGCGCAAGTATGGCGGCACCGGTTTAGGACTTTCGCTATCTCGTAAACTTGCGCGTTTACTTGGCGGAGATGTGATACTTGTACGAAGTGCGCCGGGCGAGGGCGCCGTTTTCGAATTAGTATTTAAAGTGCAGCCGGTTTCTTCGGCGACGAATCCACGCAACACAGTCAGCTCAAGTGCCATCGCTTCAGCTGAACAACTGACGGCTCAGGTTTTATTAGCAGAGGACTCTCCCGACAATGTGATGCTCATTGAAGGGTATCTAAAAAACTCAGGGATAAGTTTAAGCGTCGCCGTTAATGGTTACGATGCGGTCGAACTTCTTAAAGTGAAAAATTTTGATCTCGTTTTAATGGATATTCAAATGCCCATAATGGATGGTTATGAAGCGGCTTCAAAGATTCGCCTGTTAAATTCTAAAATCCCAATTGTGGCACTTACTGCTCACGCACTGGCAGAAAACAAAGCGCAAGCGATGGCTGCCGGATTTACCGATTATGTAACGAAGCCGATCACGCGCGAAGTTTTACTTGAGACGATTAATAAGTATTTATAGTGAGTCTCGGGCCACAGATAAAAAACTACTGGTTTTTTTCTTTTCCACCGAGTTCGAACACAATACCGAGCGCAAAGTACAAAGATGTTCCGGGTTGCGAGTTGAGCTTCATATCGAAACGGGCCCAGACACTTCCACCAATCTGAGACATGAGGCCTCCGCCGGCATGCATCCCACCCTTATTGATGGCATCCTGAGTCTGCGATTCATAGCGAGTAAAATCCAAACCGATAATGGCAAATGCAACTAACGTTTCGAGTGGAATATCCATTCTTAAACTTGTAAATGCACTTCGCCACGTAACACCGGCGCTGTGGCCGAAGATCCCTCCACCTTCGGCATAGAGCATTTCTGCCAGCGGGTGGCTATAGCGAATTCCCCAAAGTGGAGTGATCTCAGGAACCCCGGGAACTCCATTCGGTAGCAAGTTGCCGACGAACGCACCTATTTGGCTCGGTCCGGCGTCTTTGCCCTCTTGAGCAAACGCGCTATGGCCAAAAACAATAAGACTTAAAAATAGAAGCAAAGTCCGAATCATGTGTTGTCTCACAAAGCTTGATATGACGTCAGTTCATAGCCTAGAATAAATGCCACATGATCGAAAGACTAGAAGGTACTTTTTTTGGCTATAAAGACGTGGAACTCTTCTACCAGGTATGGAGGAAGGGCGAGAGCCGCGGGACTATCGTCGTGACTCACGGCTTGGCCGAACATTCGGAGAACTACCATCGCTTTGCCACCGCCTTTGCCGAAGACGGATGGACAGTCATTGGCTGGGACCTACGAGGTCACGGAAAAAGCGAAGGCAAGCGCGGTTACGTCGAAGATTTTGCCGACTACTGCCACGATCTCGATGCTTTGGTGAAATTTTTGAAATCCCAAATGCAGACTCGCGGAAAGCCCCTGTTTTTGTTCGGTCATTCGATGGGCGGACTCATCACGATTAAAACTGTCATCAATCATGCGCCGGGCGGAGTCACCGCTTTGTGTTTAAGCAGCCCGGCCTTGGGCGTGTCTCTCGAAGTGCCAAAGTTAAAAGTCAAAGCGGCCCATATATTGGCGGACTGGTTACCTAAAGTGACTTTGTATAATGAAATCGATTATTCGCTTCTCCACCGTGATCAAGAGTTGCTAAAAGAATATCGTAACGATCCTCTCCGCCACGAGAAGATTTCACCCAGATTATTTTTAGGTATGACCTCGAGTTTTACAGAGGCATTTGATCACGCGGGTGAAATTCACCAGCCGGTTCTTATGCAATTGGCTGGAGTCGACAAAATTGTCTCGACCCCCGAAGCCGAACGCTTTTTTGATCTTTTAGGTTCGAAGAAAAAAGAAATACTTGTTTACGCCGAAAGTTATCACGAAATTTTTAACGATCTCGGACGCGAGGAAGTGATCGGCGATCTGAAAGATTTTTTGAAACGCACGTCGGGAGTCGAAAATGACAAGTAAAGCATTGCTTCTGGCAGTATCGGTTTTATTTACTCAAGGCTGCGCGACGGCCAATCATTCTGAAGCCGATGTCGGACCTCGCCTCGATGACGGCGCCTATCGCCGGCTTTTCGATAAAAATTCGCGAGACGACCGTAAATACAGCGGATTTCAAAATACTCTTGAAGTCCACGCCACCTTTCTAAATTCAGATATCCAGACGGCCGTGCTTCAGCGCGATGCCGATACGATGCTGTGGGATTCCGCTACAGCGCAGGCCGAACGCGAAAAAATCTTTCAGCAAAA
>JAYTDP010000214.1:0-1570 GCA_043735865.1 Bdellovibrionales bacterium | reverse complement strand
GTCTGGAACATCCGCTTGCGGAAATTCTTTATATTCATAAGACACGATCGCCTGTTTCAAATGAGAAACGGTAATGATGTGAGTGCCGCGGCGACCGGTAACGCGAATTTTTCGTTGAAGATCGAGGTTATTCCACTGATCGTCAAATTTCACGAGGCCGATACGTTGATCGTCGTGATTACGAAGAACTCCTTCGCG
The DNA here is from genome assembly GCA_043735865.1 of Bdellovibrionales bacterium. Taxonomy (GTDB): domain Bacteria; phylum Bdellovibrionota; class Bdellovibrionia; order Bdellovibrionales; family UBA1609; genus CAYHVK01. The sequence goes on along the minus strand of JAYTDP010000214.1, from coordinate 1,372 downwards.
CACGAATTTCATCGTGTCGAGATTTGACATCGCCGATTTCATTGCCGAGAAGCTCGATTTATTTTGCTTTAAGAAAGCCGCGCGTACTTGAGTTTGGATCACCGGTTCAATGTGGGCTTCCATTTGTGAGAGTTTGCCCGTTTTTAAATCGACCCAAGTGCGAATCATCGCGCCGGCGACGGGAACTCCACCACTTAATTGTAAGTAGTCTGTGAAACGATAGTTCGCCATATCACGACGTTCAAATTGTTTGAAGTCTGCGTAGGTGAGATTTTGGCCCGACTCTTTATTCAGGTCTACCAGGAGAGAATGAAGATCGTCGGTCATCCCTGGTTTTGAAGCCCATCGATAATATTGCGTCGATGCTTGGGCGAAAGTGCCCGCGAATAAGAACAAGCTCAAAATAACTAGGCGTTGGAGATACGATAATGACTTCAAAAGGCCCCCCTTTTTGTTGGGAGTTAAGTCTCATGAAACTATTACAAGTTGCAAATTAAAAGTTCGAAGGGTGCACTCGCCGACAAATTTAACAACGCGAACGTATCCGTTTGGATTCATCTATGGCTCATTGCGATTTGAGAGTGCTCGCTTATGGGTGCCATTAAATATGAGATCGAGGGTTTTTAATCTAATAACAGTTTGGCTCAGAATATTTCTGCAAAGCTTGAGCTCTCAAGTTCTGAGCGTGCGGCGTTAAATCTTCGATCTGAGAGATACGGCTTGAAGAGCTCGGATGTGTTGAGAGCAGCTCAGGGGGCGCGCCGCCTCCGGTCTTCGACATATTCACCCAGAGTGCGCGGGCTTCGGCAGGATCGAATCCAGCCTTCGCCATATACTCGAGACCGATCTGATCCGCTTCAAGCTCGTGAGTGCGGCTGAAAGGAAGCATAATTCCCACATTCGCGCCCAAACCCAATAACGCGAGAATAGTTTGGCCTTTTTGGGTTTTCGAATCGACAGCCACGCTTGCGCCGATGAGTGCGCCTTGTACGAGAACCGTTTCTGACATGCGCTCATTACCATGTTGAGCAATGACGTGGCCGATTTCGTGTCCAAGAACTGCCGCGAGTTGATCTTGATTTTGTGCCGCTTTAAAAATTCCGGTGTGAACGCCAATTTTTTTACCCGGCAGAGCGAACGCATTCACCGAGTCATCCTTGAAGACTTTGACTTCCCATTCGGACGAATTAAATCCATTGCGATCAAGGAGCGTTTTTACAACGCAATTTACGTTCGAAGTCATTGTTCGGTCTGTCGTGATCGGAGTCGTCTTTTTCAACTCCGCAAAACTTTGGATCCCCATCGCATCCATTTGCGACGCAGGCAAAAAGCGAGCTTGCCTGCGACCTGTCGGCGAAGTCGCGCAGCCGGC
>JAYTDP010000213.1:0-8448 GCA_043735865.1 Bdellovibrionales bacterium | reverse complement strand
CTCAAAACCTACGGCGGCCGGGTGATGCATTCGAGCCAGTACCGCGACGCGGCAGCGTGGCAGGGGCGCGACGTGATGGTGATCGGCACCGGCACCAGTGGCCACGACATCGCGCAGGATTTGCAGTCGAACGGCGCGCGCGTGACGCTGGTGCAGCGCAGCCCGACCCTGGTGGTCAACATCGAGCCGGCCGCGCAGATCCCCTACGCGGTCTACAGCGAGGGCATCTCCACCGACGACTGCGACACCATCGCCGCATCGCTGCCGCTGGCCCTGGCGCGCCAGTCACACCAGTTGATGGCGTTGCACCTCGAGCTTCATTTGCGTTGGCGTGAAGAGCAGCGCGCATGAAGAGCCAGCCGACGATCAAGAAGATGACTCCCCTCGATATAAGGCCGAACTTGCAAATACGGCAAAGCCATTTTTTCTTGTCGCGTGGAAGGTAAAGTCCGCGCGTGAATGTCTCTTTGATTGCGATGTAGATTTGCCCAATTCCGAAACCGAAGATTGCGAGCGCGACCAACCCCGCAAGCAGTTGACCGAATGGTTGATCGAGTAACCAATAGGCCACTTTTTTGTCTTGCGGCTGACTCGATTGACGAGACAAATGAAAGATTAAATTGATAGCCGAGTACGCCAGAGCGGCGTGGGTGACGCCTCCAAAAAAATATCCTGCGCGGACAGCCAAACCTTTCGCATCCTTGCCGCGATGATCGTAATCACGAATCGCCTGTAGAATACGCCAAACGGCGTAGCAAGCTAAACCGAACGCGAGGACGATCAGCAGAATGGTACCGAAAGGTTCGGCCAGCAACTGCCTGAGAGCGCCGCGATTGTCGGTGAGAGCTCCTTGATATCCGAATGCAATCAGGGCGGCAAAAAGTCCGACAAGACCGTAAACGACGGCGCGAGCCGCGTAGCCAACTCGGGCAAAGCGGTCGATACTTTTATTGGAATTTACATTAGGTATTGAAACGCGAGGCACTTTCATGAGCCCAACGCTAACAAAAATTTACCTCAGAGCAAGTTTAACATTTTTAACATCTAAAAGAAGTAACGGCCGCCGAGGGCTAAGTCGACATCTCCGTCAGTGGCTGGAGTGATGTCGACAACCACCGCGAGTTCGAGGAAGACTTCTATTCGGACTTTATTGAACTGATACATGAAGCCAGCGACACCGCGCGGACCAAAAGCGGTGCCATTTTCGTCATTATTATTTTTATTGTTATCATTATTGCGATCCCGAATGCGTGCGCCGGCGCCCAAATAGCCATCAAAGGTAGCACGATCCAATTTAAACAAATCGTATTGATGCCAGAGGTAGTCCACGTGAATGTTGAGATCGTCGTTGCTCCCTGTGCCGATGGCGCCGTCGATCGAATTCTCGTGGCTCAATTTATATCGCCCGATAATTCCGGTTGGATCACCGAGCTGTATTCCGATTCCAAAATTGTTTTCGGCACGCAAATTTGGACTTAAGAGAAGTAATGCGACAGTAAGAAAACAAAACGAAAGACTTTTGTTCATGAGGCCTCCGTATTAAAGGCTACCGCCCACAAGTACCTCAGTCAAAAGCTCTGTCCCGAATTTCTCGATCTTATGCTCACCCAGACCATAGATGTTATAAAGTTCTGATGTGGTCTTGGGTTTTGCCGAGGCCAAGTGCCTGAGCGATTTGTCGCTGAGGACAACGAACGCCGGAACATCGAGCTCTTTCGCTTTTTCTTTTCTCCACGCGCGAAGATGCTCGAAAAGCGGCAAGTCTTCGCCTGCCATTGCATGAGCTGGACTTTCTTTACTTGCTTTACCGGCGCGCTTTTTCTTCAAGAGAGTTTTCACTTTTGCAGCTGGCCTTTGCACTCGACGCGCAGACTCCGGGTCACACACGTCGCAATGGCCGCATCTTTCGATTCGTTGCGAATCTTGGTAGTAAGTCAAAATTTCGGCGTGACGGCATTCGCCGCCTTCCGCATACGCAACGAGATTGTCGAGACCGCGCCACCGTGAACTCGCAATGTGATCGGGAGCGTTTGATTGCGTGATGAAAAACGATTGAAGTCCTTTATCTTTTTTTGCATACAGCATCAGGCAGGTGGAGTGATCTCCATCGCGACCCGCACGCCCCATTTCTTGATAGAGACTGTCGATATTCGCTGGCATTTGGTAATGGACGACCAGTCGCACATCCGGGTGATCGATGCCCATGCCGAAAGCATTCGTCGCGACTAAAATTCGCACGTCGCCCCGTGCGTACGATTCTTGAATTTCGGTACGTTTTTTTGGGCTGAGACCAGCGTGATAGTAGGCGACTTGTCCGAAGTCTCTTTCGAGGGCGTCCGCCATTTCTTCGACCATTTTTCTCGTACCGCAATAGACTATTACGCGGCCGCTATCAAACTGCCGAAGTGATTGCTGCAAAAGCGCCAGCTTCGAATCATCGTCGGCGCAAGTTTCAACCTGGTAGAAAAGATTCGGACGATAGAAGCCATGAACGTGGCGTTGCGGTTTGTTGAGCGCCAACTGTTTCGAAATATCATTCAGTACGAAAGGAGTTGCCGAGGCCGTAAGCGCTAGGATCGGCACGTCCGGACGGATTTCTTTTAAAATTTTTAAAAGCGAATATTCCTCTCGAAAATCGTGTCCCCATTGCGAAACGCAGTGAGCCTCATCAATTGCGAAAAGAGCTATGGATTGTGTTTTAATCCAAGCTTTAAACCCGGGCTTCTGCGTCCGCTCGGGCGAGACGTAAAGGATATAGGTGGATTTCTCTTTCATTTTGGCGAACACCGCTTTTTGTTCGGCGTCCGACTGCCCGGAGTGGATGCAGCCGGCCGGAATCCCGCGCCGATTCAATCCGTCCACTTGATCTTTCATAAGAGCAATCAGCGGAGACACGACGACAACAAGCTGTTCTTTGATGACGGCGGGGTATTGATAGCAAAGTGACTTGCCTCCACCTGTCGGCAATATGGCCAGCACATCTTTGCCGGACAATATCGACTGGATAATCTGCTCTTGGCCGATGCGGAATTCTTGAAGGCCAAAATGCGTTTGTAAGGTGGATTTCATGGCGAAATTAGTGTGTCCCAGATTAACGGTTGAAGCAATGGGGACTGCAAAAATAAAGCCCATCCCCGTGTGCGGGCGGATGGGCTACTTTTCATTTTAAAAATTTGAGATTGTTACGCGGACTTTTCCCAGTTCGCATTCGGATTGCTCCAAACTTGTTTTGACCAAGTCGTGTGCGTGTTCGCGACCCATTCTTTTTTGCGGAGTTTATTCCAAATAAAATTCTCAACATCGCCCGGAGTTTTCGCCGAGATTGTAAGAAGCATGTCCCAATCGCCCATCACTGACCATGCCGCGTTCACTTCCGGCCATTCTTTAAACCAATTCCAATCGTTCGCTTTCGGTGCTTTATCGTTCCACTTCACCCAAACTTGCGCTTGCCACATAAAAATCCCCTTTTTGTTTCGTATTATTTGATTTTGCGGGAGAAATTTTGCGTGAGCAAATGCGCGGTTTCGAACTGGTCTTAGACTTAGGCTAGTCGCGGGCGAAAGAGTCGAGCTGGTCGCCGGCGAGGCGCATGACTGTCCACTCGTCCATAGTTTTTGCGCCTATTTTTAAGTAGAGGCCGATCGCTTTTTTGTTCCAGTCCAGGACCGACCACTCCATCCGTCCGCATCTTCTTTCTATCGCTATTTTGGCGAGCGCCTTGAGTAGCGCCATGCCGGCGCCTTTGCCGCGCGCCTCGGGTTTTACGAAAAGGTCTTCGAGGTAAAGGCCTGGCATGCCGAGGAAGGTCGAAAAGCTGTGGAAGAAAATCGCGCAGCCAATGGGTTGGTTTTTTTCATCGTGTGCGAGCAGCACTTCGGCACATTTTCGTTCGGTGAAAAGATTTTGTTCGAGGATTTTAATGTCGGCCGTGACTTCGTGCGAGAGCTTTTCGAACTCTGCGAGGTCTTTTATGAGTTGGAGGATAGTCGGCACATCTTGGATTGTCGCTTCACGAATTTTAATCATTGCCTTTATTACATTAAGATTTACCCTTGATCTATGAGAAATCAGCTTGTTCCTTTGCCGCTCAAGATTATCTACACGGTCTTTATGGCCGTGCTTCTCCCCGTCTATTTATTTTACTACGGCCCAACGAACTTTTTGTACTTTTGCGATGTCGCACTTCTTTTGACTTTGGTGGGCATGTGGAAAGAAAGTGCCTTGCTCATTTCGATGTGTGCGGTGGGAATCGTCGGCGTACAAACGATGTGGGTCGTGGATTTTTTGACAACTTTGGTGGGATTCCCGGTGACTGGGATGACCGCGTATATGTTTAAGTCAGATCATTCGCTTTTCTTGCGGGGGCTTTCTCTGTTTCATGGTTGGCTTCCTTTCTTGTTGGTTTATCTGGTCTGGCGGTTGGGTTATGACCGTCGCGGGTTTTTGTATTGGACTGTTTTGGCTTGGGTCTTAATTTTGATTTGCTTCTTCTTGATGCCGGGGCCTTCTGCTGATACAGGGCTGACTCCAGTGAATATTAATTATGTTTGGGGATTGAAGGATGAAGCTCCGCAAACTTGGATGCCTGCTTTGGCTTGGTTGGGGCTAATGCTTGTCGTGTTGCCGGCCGTGTTTTACTGGCCGGTACATTGGTTGTTACAAAAATATTGTAAAGGACCGTCAAAGTGAGAATCGAGACGTTTTTCTTTTTTTTCTTATGTCCCTCAATGTGAGAGCATCGAAAATAACCGCTCCAGCTGGCCTTGCCGATGGGTTGTTAGCAATTCTTTACGACCCTACATCGTCAATTCCCAAAATCTCGCGACACGCATCCATTTCAACTGCGATCTTGGCCAAAGCGGAACGCAGTTTTCGCATGTCGCGATCATCAACGTCAGCCTCTAATGCTGCTTTCACCATCGCATGTTTTTTCAGCCAGTTCCCCTGCCGGGAAGCATAGTTGTCGGGGATGCCCGACCGGCGGGCGGCTTCTGTTGCGTTTTGGTCTTCGAGAAACTCCACGATAAATTTGAGCGTTTCGAGTGTGAGGATGTGCTTGTGGGCTTTAAGTCGAGATGAAAATCCCATTTGTCGGATGCGCATGAGGTATCGCACATCATAAAAAAAGCTGGGTCAACAAAGACCCGGCTGCGTTCAAAAGTTAGATGGAGCTTCTCAAATATCAAATGCCCAGAAGGTAACTGGCACTTTCTATTTCACTAAAATATTTTTAAACTGCCATGGATCACTCTTGTCGATGTCTTCCGGGAACATGCCCGGGCGACCGACAAGCGGAGTCCAATCCGTGTAGTAACCTTTGACCGGACCGAGATACGGCATCTGGAATTCTAAGCAACGCTCAAAATCCATTTCGTCGGCTTCGACAATTCCGGCTTCAGGATTCTCGAGAGTCCAAGCCATTCCGGCGAGAACTGCTGAAGTTACCTGGAGGCCTGTCGCATTTTGGTAAGGAGCTAACTGCCGCGTCTCTTCGATCGACAATTGCGAACCGTACCAGTACGCGTTTTTCGCGTGACCGTATAACAGCACTCCGAGTTCATCGATTCCGTCGGTGATTTCATTCTCGTCGAGAATATGGTGTTCGGCTTGGCGTTCGCCGGCACGACCGAACATTTCTTCTAACGACAAAATTGCATCATTCGATGGATGATAGGCGTAATGGCAGGTCGGGCGGTATTCGGCACCGTCGGCGGCTTTCGTGCTTTTCACCGTAAAATAATCTGCAATGGAAATCGATTCGTTGTGTGTAACGAGGCGCGCGTATTGCGGGCCTGGAGTTGGACACCAACTTCGCACTTTCGTATTCGCACCGGGCTGCTCGAGATAAATTGCAGCCTTACAACCTTGCTCATGTTTGCGGGCGCTTTCGGGCATCCATTTTTCGTGTGTGCCCCATCCGAGTTCAGAGGGTTGCATACCTTCGCTCACGAATCCCTCGACTGACCAAGTGTTGACGAAATTATTCATCGGTTTTGGTCGCTTCGACTTCTGAGTGTCGCGTTCGGCGATGTGGATACCTTTCACTCCAACTGTTTGCATGAGCTTCGCCCATTCTTCGCGATTTTTGGGCTGCGTGTATGGAGTCTTCGTATCTTTCGCAAGTTGGATGAGCGCTTTCTTCACAAACCACGACACCATGCCGGGGTTTGCACCACAGCAACTCACCGCCGTGATACCGCTCGGACTTCGCTTTTTCTCTTCGAGAATTGTCTCGCGAAGAGCGTAGTTGGTACGCTCGCCGTTGCCCTTTTTCGAGTCGAAATAGAAACCCGTCCACGGCTCGACGACGGTGTCGATGTAGAATGCGCCGATCTCTCGGCACAGTTTCATGATATCGAGCGAGCTCGTGTCGACGGACAAGTTCACGCAGAAACCTGTTCCTACGCCGTTTTTCAAAAGTGGAGTCAGAGTTTTTTCGTAGTTTTCGGCTGTGAGGCCGAGCTTCATAAATTTTATTCCGCGCTCGTCCAGAAGCTTTCGATCGCGATCGCTCGGATCAATCACCACCATGCGGCTCTTGTCGTATTTAAAGTGTTTCTCGATCAGCGGAAGAGTTCCGCGGCCAATCGAACCAAAACCGATCATGACAATCGGACCCGTGATTTCACCGTAATTTTTTGTCACCAGAATTCCTCCTTCATCATTTTTATAATTCCCGAGATCTTTCTTGTCGACCCCGGCACTACAAATATCGCGTCATCGCCCGCAATCGTACCGAGTATGTTGAGCGAAGCTCGCTTGCCGTCGATGTGACGTGCAATTAAACTCGCCGACCCCGGAGTCGTATGCATCACAATAATATTTTCGTTCGACTGAATTTCTGTCACGAGCCCTGTGAGATCGTGACTCAATCGAGGAGTCATAACTTGAAACTCATCTGGCAAACGATAAGTGATTTCACCTTCATCGTTCACCGTTTTTACAGCGCCGATACGTCGCAAGTCTCGAGACACCGTGCTTTGCGTGACGTCGAATTGACGTTTACGTAAAGCCGAACAAATCTCTTCCTGCGTGTAAGCTTCGCCTTCACGAATAATTTGCCGCAAGACGGCTGCCCGCTCTTGCGTTTCGCTCTGGTTTTTAGCTTGCTCTTGTTTCATACACTGCTTCTTTCATTTGGTGCGCGTTCGGGTCTACTAAAAGTGTCCCGAGTCGCTCGTCGTTCGGAAGTGCATCGAGAAGCTGACTCGCATTCGCGGCGTTCAACACTCGAACTTGTTTTACACCTTCAATGAGGGCGACCATCATGGCGCGCACTTTTGTGCACATGCCGCCCGAGACAACTCCATCATCGATCATTTTCTGAATCATGCGGGCGTTCACTTTTTTCACGAGTTGCTTGTCCCCGTCGAGAATGCCCGTTTGGTCGGTCAAGAAGATGAGCTTCTTTGCACCGAGTGCAATCGCAATTTGGGTCGCGGCCCAGTCGGCGTTGACATTAAAGGTGCGCGCACCCGCTTGGTCGGCCGGCACCTTTTCAGTGATGCAGTGCGTGCCTGAAAAGCTGCCGGGCACCTTTCCGGTTCCGATCGGAGCAATCACTGGTACCGAACCTGGTATCGTTTGAAAACACGCTTCGATTGCGGCGGTATCTACTTTTTCGACCTTACCTACTTGCATAAGTTCAGCATTCAACTGCACGCAACTCAAAATATTATGTTTCGCACCCGATAATCCAGTCGCGCGGATTTTTGAGTCGCGCAAGAAGCCGACGATCTGCGAATTTACTTTGTCCGCTAAAACTTCTTCGATCACGTTCATCATTTCAGGAGTTGTCTGGCGTTGGCCGTCGACGAACTTCCACGAAATTCCACGAGCGGTGAGCTCTTCGTTGATCGCCGGACCGCCGCCGTGAACTATCACGACATTGTACCGACGCTTTTGGTAGCCCTTCACCAGAACGGCAAGTTCCTGCAAGGTGGCTGGGTTATCGAGAGCAGATCCGCCGAGTTTAATCACGATTCTCTGTTTCGAAACAAAATTTTTCATGAGTACTCCGTATTAATATCAACATATTTGCGAGACAGGTCGCAGCCCCAAGCCGTCGCCTTTTGACGGCCTGAATTTAAATCCACCTCGATTTTCACGAGATGCTGTTTGAGTAACAACTTCACTTCTTCTTTCACGAACTTCACCGGCTGACCGTTCTCGAAAAGCAGAACGCCCTGCACTTTCAAAGTCATTTTATCGAGCTGCGCGGCGGGCACTTGTTCGCCGCCAAGACGAGCCAATATTCGTCCCCAGTTCGGGTCTTCGCCGTGGATCGCTGTTTTCACGAGTGGAGATAATGTTACTCCACGTGCCGCACGTCGCGCGATCGCGATGTCAGACGAACCTTTAACGACGACTTCAATTAGCTTAGTGGCGCCTTCGCCATCAGCCGCGATCGATTTCGCGAGGAAGATCATGATGTCTTCGACAACTGCT
>JAYTDP010000212.1:0-13318 GCA_043735865.1 Bdellovibrionales bacterium | reverse complement strand
CAGTTATAATCTTGAATTCACGCTTTCTATATAACTCTTAATAAAAGGTGGCTTCCAGGCCGCCTCTTTTATTGCTATGCTTTTTTGTACGCGAGGCATGCAGAATGAGCACAACCGAATCAACACCACAGGAAGCGTGGACATCTTTAACGGATGTCGAAAAAAAAGCGACCTTTCGGTTGTTGCCTCGCTCAGAGGCTGAAGAGATTTTTCTAAATCTTTCCTCCCACGATCAGTATGAATTAATCGCCGATATGGCGAGTCTCGAGCGACGATCATGGGTCCGCTTGCTGGCACCAGATGATACAGCCGATTTAATTCAAGAGTTTAATCCGGATGAGCGCGCGCAACTTTTAGTACTTCTCGACGAAGTCGCACGAAAAGAGGTCATAGCGCTTCTTGCTTACGCCGAAGACGACGCCGGCGGCCTCATGAGTTCGCGCTTCGTACGGCTTCGTCCCGACATGTCAGTTGATGAAGCGATTCGTTATATCCGCGTGCAGGCGCGCACGCCGGTCGAAACAATCTTTTATGCATATGTCATCGGAACGGATAATGTTCTGCAGGGAGCCGTTTCATTTCGTGAACTACTCTTATCTCCACCAAATAAACTAGTTCGCGAAATAATGACGACCGACCTCGTGACGATCCCGGAAGATATGGATCAAGAGGAAGTGTCGAAGCGAATTTCGGGCGCAGATTTGATGGCGCTGCCCGTGGTGAATGAGGCCGGGCACATGAAGGGTATCGTCACCGTCGACGACGTGGTCGATGTTGTAAAAGAAGAAGCCACGGAAGATATGCAAAAAATGGGGGGTCAAGAGGCTCTCGATAAACCTTATCTTCGTATGGGATTCGCACAAATGGTGAAGAAGCGGGCCGGATGGCTCGTCATACTTTTCCTTGGGGAAATGTTCACGGCGACCGCGATGGGTTATTACGAGGATCAGATTGCGAAAGCTGTGGTTCTTGCTCTTTTCATCCCGCTCATTATCTCGAGTGGAGGAAACTCGGGATCGCAGACGTCTTCACTTATCATTCGTGCAATGGCGCTTGGAGAAGTCACATTGCGCGACTGGTGGCGAGTTCTTGTCCGCGAAGTTGGTCAGGGACTCACTTTAGGCGTAATTCTTGGGTCGATTGGATTTTTCCGCGTTATATTTTGGCCCGGGGCGAAGCAAATTTATGGTGTTTATTTTCACCAAGTTGCATTTACCGTCGCGTTTAGTTTAATCGGAGTCGTCATGTGGGGAGTTCTCGCTGGTGCGATGTTGCCATTTGCACTTCGCAAAGCTGGATTCGACCCGGCGAGTGCATCGGCTCCATTTGTCGCCACCCTCGTGGATGTGATGGGACTCGTCATTTATTTTAGCTGCGCGAGTCTCTTTCTCCGTGGTCTCTTGCTTTAAATTTTCTATTCAGTCTTAATTTTAGTCCAGACTTCGTCGTAGAGTCTCGTTTTCTCGCCCAGATCGAGAATGGTTTCGAATTTGGATAATTGAGACGGTGTCGGGAAAAGGGCTCCATTGTTCTTTAGTTCGGCGGGAAGCAGATCACGCGTCGTTTTAAGTACGGGTCCGCCCCAGACGGTTTTTACGAAATTTATATTCACCTCGGAGGAAAGCATAAAGTTCATGAGCTCGTGCGCCTCGTCTTTATGCTGAGACCCTTTCAAAAGCACGAGGGTGTCGAGCGCTCGTATTCCGCCTTCTTCAGGCAATATGTATTCGATCGATTTGTTGTGAGAGGCCGCTTGAAGCGCGTCGCTCGAATAAGTCTGGGCAATGGCGATTTCTTTTTTAACCAACGCATCGGCCGTGTCGGAAGTGAACATTTTCACTTTCGATTTTAATTTTAACAGAGTGTCTTCGGCTTTTTTAATTTCGAGTGGGTTAATGGTGTTGATTGAATACCCGTGCATTTTGAGCGCGGCGGCAGTCACTTCTCGGCTGTCGTCGAGTAGAGAGAGTTTCCCGGCGACGTCTGGGTTTGTAAAGACGTCTTTCCAGCTCTTGATGGTGCCCTTGTAAAGATCGTGGTTCACTGCGATGCCGGTGGTAGTCCACGAGTAGGGGAGTGAATATTTGTTTTCTGGATCGAAAGATTGGTTTAAGACCTCGGCCGAAATATGTTCAAAATTCGAGATTTTCGAGCGATCAATAGCTTCGAGAAGATCGAGTTTACGCATGATCGCAACCATGTAATCAGACGGTACGGCGACGTCGATACCTGACGCTCCCGCTTGAATTTTTGCGAGGAGTTCTTCGTTGGAAGAATAATTCGAAATATTGATCTTAATGCCGGAGTCCTTTTCAAATTTCTGAATAAGATCCGGCGACAGATAGCTTCCCCAAATGGCGAGATTTACGACGCGCTCCTGACGGGCTTCGGTATGGTTTTTAGTGCACGCTCCAAGAGTGACCACCGATAACAATGTGAAAATGACGGCGATTTTCGCGAACGCAGTTTTTACTGTCGACATTGAGAGAGCCCTTCTTTATTTTGTCCGAATGCTAAGAGTCGTGAATATGTTTAAAAAATTCGCCAGTCAAACAGCTTTGGAAGATATCCAGCTCGAGATTCGCCCCGGCGAGTTTTTTTCTTTGCTCGGCCCTAGCGGCTGCGGGAAAACAACTCTCCTTCGGATTATCGCGGGCTTTGAAACAGCGACCTCCGGCGAGCTTTACTGGAACGACGTTCGAGTTGACCAGATTCGGCCGCAAGAGCGCCCGTTCAACATGATCTTTCAGCGGTATGCGCTATTTCCTCATCTGTCTGTTTTTGAAAATGTCGCTTTTGGCCTGCGAGTCAAAAAGGTGCGAGAAGACGAGCTTTCGAAACGAGTGCGCGATGCTCTCGAAAGCGTTGGGCTATCGGATTTTGCAACCCGTCTACCAGAGACTCTTTCGGGCGGGCAGGCGCAGCGAGTAGCGGTCGCGCGCGCCATAGTGAATGAGCCCAAAATTTTGTTGTTGGACGAACCGCTTTCTGCACTCGATCAAAAAATGCGGGAACATATGCAAACGGAACTGCGCTCCTTGCAACGTCGATTAGGAATCACGTTTATTTTAGTCACGCACGATCAAGAAGAAGCTCTGGCCCTTTCGGATCGAATCGGAGTCATGAGCAAAGGACGACTTGAGCAGGTTTCGACGCCTCAAGCCCTTTACGAAAATCCGCAAAGCCATTTCGTTGCTCAATTCGTCGGGAGCATGGGGTCGGTGCATGGCCAAAGTTTCGGCGCTGAGCCCACGATTAAATTAAGGACCGGTGAAGTTATTCGCGGAAAAGGGCAGATTGAGAATGGCACTCAGGCTGAAGCATTTGTTCGGCCGGACCGAGTGCGATTGTTCGAGAATTATGAACTCCAAACAGTAAAAGATAGTTTTGCGAACCAAGTGCCCGTACAGATTACGAATATTGCGTTTAAAGGGCTCCATTACGAAATGACTTTGGAAGTGGATTCGCCACAGCATCGTTTGCGCGCACTTATTCCACCAAGTGAAATGACAGACAAAATTAAAATCGGATCTCGAGTGACCGCCGCTTTTCGGCCTGAAGACACGTTTATTTTTGAGAGGCCGCAGGCATGAGCTCCGATGCTAGACCCGTTCGGACCGGGTCGGAGCTTTCGTTTTTAGGTTATCCTGCCCTTGGGTGGTTTTTATTTTTCATCGTGGCTCCGCTTGTGCTCGTGGTTTGTCTCTCATTCCTTCAGCGTGGAGTTTATGGCGGGATCGACTGGCAATTGTCGATACGGAGTTATGCTCGAGTTTTCGATCGAGTCTACTTACATATCTTACTTCAAAGTCTACGGCTCTCTTTAGTGACCGCCGTTGTCTGTCTTGTGCTCGCATACCCGATGGCTTGGGCGATTGTGACTTCTAGCCGCCGCACCGTTTGGATTTTTGCTTTGGCGGTTCCTTTTATGACGAATCTAATAATTCGCGTTTATGCCATTCGCGTGTTCGTCGGAATTGATGGCCCACTGCAAACTGCACTGGAGTGGCTGGGTTTTCATTTCGATCCATTTATCTTTTCTCAAAATTCCGTTCTTGTCATGTACGGGATGGTGACAACATATTTGCCATTTATGGTTTTTCCATTGTATGCGGCGCTCGAAAAATTTGATTTTGCACTTGTCGAAGCGGCGCAGGATCTGGGCGCCACTCAAACCAAAACGCTCTTGTCAGTTATCGTCCCAAACACGAAGATGGCGGCACTAAATGGGTTTACGCTCGTTTTTATACCTTGTCTCGGCGAGTTTGTTATTCCGGATCTTCTGGGCGGGGCGAAGTCGATGCTGGCGGGAAACTTAATCACAGAGCAATTCTTGAAGTCTCGTGATTGGCCTTTCGGTGCCGCGCTTTCGATTGTGCTTATTTTAATTTTGTTCGTCGTCCCATACGCGATTAAAGTTTCTCTTCTTAAGAGGAGAACGACATGAGTACCCCAGCACAGGAAAAAGCGAGGCCATCCGCCCCTAGGTCTGCCTTTGTTATATTGGGCATTGTCTTGTTTATGCTTTATCTCCCAATTGTCGTGATGATACTCAATTCGTTCATCTTGAAAGTTGGAGACTCGATGTCTTTAACGTTCGACTGGTATGTTGCAATTTTTAGCGATGATGAGTTGCTCTCGGCACTTCGCCGGAGTTTGTACGTTGGAATCAGCGCAAGTGCAGTTGCTACGGTACTGGGAGGGATGGCGGCGATTGCATTAGCACGAACACGGTTTCGGTTTTCTCGTTCGTTACAAGGTATGTCTTACATGTCGCTCATTATTCCAGAGCTGGTGTTTGCCTTAGCACTCCTCAGCTGGTTTTTCATTTTAAAGATACCGCTTTCTTTACTGACCGTTATTTTTGCGCACATCACCTTCAGCTTGTCGTTTGTCTTGATGACGGTGAGCGGGCGGTTCCAGGCCCTTGACCCATCGGTCGAAGACGCCGCTCGCGATTTGGGCGCATCGGAGTTTTTAATTTTAAGGCGGGTTATTATACCGCTTTTGGTGCCGGCATTATGTTCGGGCTATTTACTGGCGTTTCTTTTATCGTTCGATGACTTTCTTATTACCTTTTATACGAACGGTGTCGGCAGTGATACTTTGCCGATCCGTCTCTACGTGGCAATGAAAATGGGACTTTCTCCAAAACTCTCGGCTCTTGCGACATTAATGTTTCTGTTTTCATTGGCCCTTATTACTTTACTTATGAAAATTCGCGGCGGAAAAGCGCTCGATACTTAATTTTTTCTGAAAGGTGTTTGTGAAAGAAATTTTGAAAGGGCGCTGGGCGCTCGTGACCGGGGCATCTGCCGGTTTCGGCAAGGCAATTGCAGAACACCTTGCCGGACATGGAGTTAATGTCATTGTAACTGCGAGACGTGATGATCGCCTCGAAGAACTTTGTCTAGATTTA
The DNA here is from genome assembly GCA_043735865.1 of Bdellovibrionales bacterium. GTDB lineage: Bacteria > Bdellovibrionota > Bdellovibrionia > Bdellovibrionales > UBA1609 > CAYHVK01. The sequence goes on along the minus strand of JAYTDP010000212.1, from coordinate 7,899 downwards.
AGAAAGCGTTTTGGCATCGAGGCAGTCAAGATCGCATTCGACATTTCGAATCGAAGTGAAGTCGAGCGCGCATTTTCAACAAACGAGAAAATGATTCAGAAGGTTTCAATATTAGTTAACAATGCTGGGCTTGCTCGCGGAGTAGAGGCTGTCCAAGATGCGAAACTCGACGACTGGGACACGATGATCGACACCAATGTTAAGGGTCTTCTTTACGTGACGCGTTTAATTCTTCCGACCCTGCTAAAGAACGGGGGCGGCCACATCGTGAACATCGGTTCGGTGGCCGGCCGATGGACGTACCCAGGCGGAGCTGTCTACAGCGCGACGAAATTTGCGGTACGCGCACTGTCAGACTCGCTTAGAATGGACTTGATGGGGAAAAATATCCGGGTCAGCAATATCGAGCCAGGTATGGCCGAGACCGAATTCAGTGAAGTGCGTTTGGGCGATACCGAAAAAGCAAAAGCCATCTACCGCGGGATGACACCTCTGAAGCCAGACGACATAGCTGAAACAGTTCTGTGGTGTTTAGATCGCCCAGCTCATGTGAACATTCAGGAAGTTGTGGTGTTTCCAACGGACCAGGTTGGCGTGGGACCAAGTTACACGTATCGCCGTTAGCGGATACGCACTGTTGATTTGGGCACTAAGACACGTTAAGACATTCGGATTCCTCAGGGGGAAATAATGTCAAACGTCGTTGGTCCCATAACGAACTTTATTAATCATCATTATCGTCATTTTAATTCGGCAACACTCAAAGACGCGGCGGTCGCGTACCGTGAGCATCTCGATGATAATGGAAAAATGTTAGTTACTTTAGCGGGCGCAATGTCGTCAGGTGAATTAGGACTTTCGCTCGCCGAAATGATCAGACAAGACAAAGTTCACGCTATTTCATGCACGGGAGCAAATTTAGAAGAAGACGTCTATAACTTGGTGGCACATTCGCACTACGAACGAATTGCAAATTGGCGCGATCTGACAGCCGAAGACGAGCAACGACTTCTCGATCGCCATCTCAATCGCGTAACGGATACTTGCATTCCTGAAGAAGAAGCCATCCGCCGCATTGAAGGTGTCATCTTTGAAGAGTGGTCGAATGCCGAAAAGTCTGGCCAGTCATTTTTGCCACACGAATATTTTTATAAAATTCTTCTCTCAGGAAAACTGAAGCCGTTTTACGAGATTGATCCAAAAAATTCCTGGCTATTGGCGGCAGCCGAAAAGAATTTACCGATGGTCGTGCCGGGTTGGGAAGACTCCACAACCGGAAACATCTTTGCCTCGTACTGTATGAAGGGAAAGCTGAAGCCCGCGACAATGAAGTCAGGCATTCAGTACATGACCTCGTTTGCCGAGTGGTACATGGGGATTTCTAAAAATCACGATGTCGGTTTCTTTCAGATTGGCGGCGGGATTGCGGGTGATTTTCCGATTTGTGTCGTACCGATGCTCTATCAGGACTTCTCGATGACCGGAATCAAGTGCTGGAAATACTTCTGCCAAATTTCGGATTCAACAACTTCATATGGATCTTATTCAGGCGCAGTACCGAATGAGAAAATCACGTGGGGTAAACTGGAAGTCGATACTCCACGATATATAATTGAATCTGATGCAACAATCGTTGCGCCGTTAATGTTTGCCTATATTTTAGGCTGGTAGGAGTTGCGGGTATGCGTTTTATGCATACTAAGTTTCGTTTCCCTATTTGATCGTTTAATCCTATGTAGATGCAACTTTGCTATCGGGGGAACACATGAGTCGCTTTTTTACTTTAATTTTCGTTTTTATCGGGCTTCTCAACTACGCCCATGCAGTTCGACTGCAAGATTATATACCATTCGATTACGACGTTCGGTTCACGAACCCACAGTGTGCGACTTATAAATACGAAACTCCGGTTGTTTCGAAAAGTGGCCAGCCACTCGTGCAGAAGCCGCAAAATGTCTATTGTAAACCATCCGATGAGGCGGCCAACACGAATCGGCCCGGTACACCTTCGGAGAAATTGCTCGAGTGGATTAACCAACCGAAGACCACCGAAATATTTATGACCTATCTTTCTTTCTCCAACACCGAAATTACAAAGGCGATTTGCGCGGCGATGACCCAACGACACGTTCGAGTCCGAATCGTGCAAGATGCAGAACAAGATCATGCGCGTCTCGATGAGCTCGAGGTTTGCGGCGGTGACCTTTTTGACGGTTATCTTCGCGGTCATGTCCCCGGTATCGATTACGCGCATAACAAGGTTTTCATTGTGAATCCGCACGGGTCGCAAGACGAAATTCAAATTTCTTTCGGAAGCGGCAACTTAACGAGCGGGGTGGTGCTCCATCACGAGAACTGGCACTTCATCACAACTAATCGCAATTCTTACTTTGCGCAGTCGCACCTTTGTTTGATGGATGCTGAAATTGAACACGGCAATTCGGGACAAGAATATTCGCAGTACATGAAGGAATGTTTGGCAAAAATTCCGACGCTTCGAGAAGATGACATTAAGGTATTTTTTGTTCCCGGGCAGGGAGGGGACGCTTGGGCGATCGCAGAGCAGGCGATTTTAGACGCTGTCAGTATTAAAGTAGCGGCGCATCGATTTAGTTTCAATAAGATGGTCGATGCATTAACTTTGAAGTTACAAAGTTTTGTAGGGTTGTCATTACAGATCATCGTCGATGATGACGTGTATTGGGTTCACCAGCCAAATACTGGAAATGAAAAGAAACACGTCGGGATTTTAGAGTCGCGCGGGGCCAAGCCTCGATATATGGAAACAAATCACAGCTCGCATCTTCTTCACCACAATAAGTTTATGATATTTGAATTGCCGACCGGCAATGCCGTGTTCTTAGGGGCCGGAAACTTTACGGGGACTGCCTTCACGTCAAATTGGGAGAATTTTTATTTTGTGACGATCCCGTCTGTGGTTCAGAAAATGGAAGTTCAATACGATCATTTATATAATGATTTGGCCACGAAGCCTGAGGATATGCCGACGACCGATGTGACGCCGTAATGTTGTGGCGTAGCGGACGCTGCCCTCACTTTTATGTGGGCAGCGGTGCCGTCATGTCGTTTGCTAATTGCGATTGGAAACCCTTTTCCAATTGGAGAAAATCATGACCCTCTATCATAAAGACGTTCAATCACCCTTAGGATTTCTGCGCTTGGTCGCAAACGATTTTTCGCTGAAAGCTGTGCTTTGGGAGGCCGATACCAAGTCCAAGGTTCGCGCTCTCGAATCTGTTGCGAAGGCCGATCATGCAATATTAGTCGAGACTGAAAAGCAGCTGGCAGAGTACTTTTTAGGGCGGATTAAAAAATTCGAGTTGCCTATTGAGCCGGTCGGAACTGCTTTTCAGAAAAAAGTTTGGGGGCGACTGCTGGAAATCCCGTACGGCGAAACCAAATCTTATATGGAAATTGCAAAAATGATCGAGCAGCCGCAAGCAGTGCGAGCGGTTGGTGGAGCGAACGCGAAAAATCCACTTGCGATTATTATTCCTTGTCACCGGGTCATCGGTGCGAATGGCGCCATGACTGGATTTTCCGGTACCGTCTCGACCAAACAGGTTTTGTTGGCGCTGGAATCGAAGGTAAAATTAGCTCCGACTTCGCCTAACGCGTAATATAAATAATTATCGGTGGTTGGTATGGGGCTGGAGTTCTTCTGGCCCCAAATTTATTGGTCCTACATTTGCTCTAGACGTTGACCGTGTTCGAATAGCGATACGTATAACCGTTCTGGGGGAATTTTATGAAGCAAGTAAGACTAAATGACACCACATCAAAGTGGCGGCAACGTTCAATCCTAATATTGATAGCCGCACAGTTTGCATTTTGGGTTCCGATTAATAATATAACTTTCGCGCAAGAGGAGCCGCCGCCGACGCAACCTGCGCCGCCGCCACAGCCGCAACCGACTCCGCAACCTGCGCCACCTCCGCAACCGCAACCGATTCCGCAACCCGCGCCAGCTCCGCAGCCGCAACCGACTCCGCAACCCGCGCCAGCTCCGCAGCCCGCGCCGGCTCCACAACCACGACCGGTACCGACACCAGTACCACCTGCGCCTCGGCCGGCACCAATTCCTGGGCCGCAGCCCCCGAATCAAACCGATCGCGAACGCAGAGATCGAGAGAACCGCGACCGTGCTGATCGTGACAGATGGGAACGCGACCGCGCCGACAGAGAGCGACGCGATCGTGAGGATCGTGCCGACCGTGATCGTCGTGATCGTGAAGACCGCGCCGACAGAGAGCGACGCGATCGCCAAGATCGAAATCGTCGACCAATTCCGGCGCCACGCCCTGATCCGTGGCCACGACCGCAACCGAATCCGTGGCCACAGCCAGAGCCGCAGCCATTGCCGCCACCGCGACCTGTTCCCCCGGCTCCGAGAGACACACATAGTCTTGAGCGCGAGCAACTGCGCGTCCTAAGAGCGAGAGAAAATGCACTTGATACTCGCCAACGTGATGCCGTCAGAAATTCTCAGCGCACGCAAAGGGCGGCTCGCTTAAAACAACTCGACGAGTGGCGCAGAAACGAATCCGCTCAGGATCGTCGTAACCGTGACGAACGCACACGATTGCGTGTCGAAGCGCGCGGACAGTATCGTCACACGTTCAGAAGTGTAGGTCGTCCGCTGCCTGGTGGCCGACGTTATGATCCGAATGACCGTAGCATCTGGAGATCTCGCTTGCAGATTTTCACGGCGAATAATCTTCAGCCGATGCCGCCATCAGCAACTCCTTGGATTGTATCTCGACAGCTGTACACGTACCCGACAGACGGAGACTTTTTTGATCGCACGCAAATTCTAGAGCTTCAAGATGCGCTCGAAGCCATAGCGACCGAGGTTGAGATATTGACGTCGCGGGAATTGGCCGGGGCTGCAATAGGACGAGAGGCAACATCCGCCATGTACGATGTCGTGGTTGCGGCTCAAATCTTTACGGATGCGGTCGAGCGGAATACAAATCTGTCTCAGGGCACACTGTATGAGTTATTTAATTTAGAAGAAGCCGTTCGTATCGCCGACTCGATAATGGCGCCGTCGCCAATCTCGAATGCGACTCGCGGCAATTTTAATGAACTCAAATACTATGTTTCTGAATTGTTATGGCAGTACCGTTTGGCAAATTAGTTTTGAAACGCAGCTGCATTGGCTTTTTCGAGCGCGACAAGTTCGCGTTCGTTAAAGCCAGCGCGCTTTCTTAGTTCGTAACATAATTTTTCACGTTTTGGCGCCAGCCGCGCGATCCGTCCGATCCTTGATTCAAAATCGAGATCAGGATCGAGCCCTTCAGAAGCGGCGATGGCGCGATACCATTTCGTACCGAAAGCAACGTGACCTACTTCTTCAGTGACGATTGTCTCGACAACTTGTTTTACTAATGGCGCTTTCACTCCCACTAGACGATTCATGAGGCGATCACCAGAATCCAAACCTGAACCTTCTAAATAACGGTGAACGATAAGAATGCGGTCGAGTAGCGTGTCTTCATTGCTTACGGCACTCCACAGACTCATATGGACTTTCCAATCGCCCCATTTAAAACCGAGAGCTTCGATAGCATCGAGGCAAAGTTTTAAGTGTCGGCCTTCGCCGAGAGCGATTTCGGCTAACTCCATTCGAAAATCATGAGGTGCATTCGGAAATTCGAAAAGCGTACGCAACGCGAGTTCGGTCGCTTGAAGTTCGATATTTGCAAGATCGTGCAAAAGTTTTGCTTGGCCTTCGATGCTTCCGAGCCCGATTTTTGGCTCAAGTTCGGTCGGTGGTACGACGGTTACATCTCGAGTGAATGGAAAATCATGACGTGGAAAACGAGATGACATTGCAGCCGCAATGGCATCGGGAAGTGCGGCTATTTTCGCCCGCGCAGAAGTGAGACTAAACCAATCGACTTGCATGGGGCGCACTCTGCCACGAACCCGGCCGTAAGTAAAATGAACGGGCATCAACGGCCCGGAAATAGCACGACACGACCTCGATGCTTTTCAGGAATGCGTTCGGCTACCAGAGCCACCGCTTCCTTATAACTGTAGCGAGAGCTGGTGTGAATCAGCACCACTCTCTCACTTTCAATCGAATCGAGATGCGGAATTATTTCGTCAAGATGGGTGTGCCCCCACTCTTTGGCGCTGGCGACACTTTTTTGGCTATCTAGATAAGTTGCTTCTAACATAAGGATCTTCGATTTTTTCAACGCGGGATTGAGATCTAAAAATTCCACTTGCGTGTCGCCGGTGAAGCTCACTATGCAATCTTCAGAAATTTCGTTCGGATCAATCCCTTGCCGGTGCAAATCGGCGATTTCTTTTTGCGACAAATGCGCAAGGTCAGCGCGCAACTTTTTAGTTTTTCGAAAAAGAGAGTAACCTTGAGAGTCGACCCGGTGGACCGTCGGAAAAGGACGCGCGATGATGTTCGGCTTGATTTCGATTTCGTCGCCGGGCCCAACTCCGTAAAATTCATATTTGTACTCATGGCCCTCTATCTTTGCCCAAATTTTCATGATCTCTGTCAGCGGTTCGACTAAAGACTTCGGCATAAAAAAACGGGGAGCTTGGTGGCTATTCATCGCCTTTTGCGAAATGATATAAGGAATGCCGGACGCATGATCCAAGTGGCCGTGAGTGATCAGAAAGGTTTTCATCCCGAGTGAATGCGGAAGACCTTGGGCGACATCAAAACAAACCGAATATTCTGGAATAGCGATGCTAGTACGTATGCCCGCTAGAGATAAACCTTCAAATTTGATTCCACTGTGTTCCCACTGCCCAACATGCATGAGCCGATCATAGCTTTAACTCGCAGTTTAACGGAAATTCTATTTCGCCAGCTCGAACCTGACGGGAGTTTAATATTTCTCGCATTTGAAGAAGCTTTGGATTCTGAGGAAGTCCTTTAAGTCCCAGCTTGTCAATAAAAGCGAGCGCGCGCTCTAAACGGCCGGTACGAATCAAAATAGCCGCGTAGTTTTCAAATGCGAGATAATAAACTCCATTATTAATCGAGCGGCAATACGCATATTCGGCTTCGTTCGTATGTTGGAAGTGGTCGTGCGCGGCTCCCAGATTATTCCAATTGATTGTCCAATGCGGAGCCAATTCGGTTGATCGCTTAAAGTGCAGAAGCGCTTCATCAAATTGGCCATGACGGAAGAGCTCGACTCCATAATTATTTTGCATGTCGTAGGAGTCTGGCGCGATTGCGACGTCATGTGCATAAAGGGTAAATCCATCTGCCCAGTCAAAACTTCGCGCCATTGAGCGGCCGCCCATGAGCAACAAGAGTGGAACAGCAAACGCGAGCGTTGCGCGCAGAGAAAATCGCGACCAAGGAATCGCGACTAAGAGGAGACCTAAGATAGCGAACATGGGGAAATAAAACCATCGATCCGCAACTGTCCCGTCGAGAGGTGCCAATAGCTGCGAATGCAGGAAGAGCCCAGCACTGAGACAAAGCGCGAAGAAAATCTTAATTTTCGAGGGATAGCGTCGGCACCACCAGGTCAAAACTCCCGCAATAAAAATCAAGAAAAAGAAAGGAAACCAAAAATCGACATTTGCGTCGGTGACCACCCAGTTACGTGTGGTTGTGAGGTGGATCGGAGCCACGAATTGAACGAGATAGTGTGTCAGCGCCGATGGCATCGTCAAAAATCTTTCAAATGGTGTTGCCTGCGAAATTGGCGCGACTCCGTGATTCACATTATAAAGACCGGCGAGGCCGAAACGAAGAAACGCGTAAACTCCAATGGTAAGAGCTATTGCAATCATTGAACGCATGCGAGTGGAGGGGCGAAAAATGAAAATAAAAAATGCGGCGGCCGCTACAAAAAGAACACCTGACTCTTTGCTTAAGAGCGAACAGAG
>JAYTDP010000211.1:0-4654 GCA_043735865.1 Bdellovibrionales bacterium | reverse complement strand
ATGAGTCCTCTTGCAGGACAACGTCGCAGGCTTTGATGCCCTCTCTCATTTTGCCTTCGGTTACGAGCGACTTACACGCGCTTAACTTCACGCTGATTTTATCTTGGATCGATTTTTCGATCGACGAGATTGAGCGTCGCGCGCTTGCCACTTCGTTCGACATTCCGGGATAGGACCGGCTGATAAAGCTATGATATTCATTGAGAGCTGCTTTTACTTTACCTTCATTTTCGAGCTGTAGGGCGCGGTTGTAATGAGCTTTGCCGGCCGCGACGCGATTCGCTGCGCTTTTCGCTTCTTCGGCCTTTTCTTTTGCTTGAGTCTCGCGTGTTTTAATTTCGCTCAATAGAGCCAAGCCATCCGCATTCTGTGGATCGAGTTCAAATGCTGGCCCTAAACATTCCTGCATCGCCGCCTCGGCCGTTGTTGGACTCATGAGCGCGCGGCAGTTTTCAACAGTCGACTTAATCTTTGATTCCGCCTCGAGTTTCTTCTTTTCCTTTTGATCGCGTTCAGCTCGGATCAACTGGAGCTCGATCGATTGTTCACAGAGAGCGAGAAGGTTTTTTGAATCTTCATAAAAGGGCACAATCTGGTGCGCTTCGTAGAGGAGATCACGGCAGAAAGTGTAATTGCCGCGCTCATAATAGTTCTTTTTGGCGAGCTCGTATTTTTCTTTCACCACGGACATTTGCTGTGGAGTGACCTCTTTTTTCGAACCGAGATCCTCTTGTCCTTGGGTGACAGGTGCTTTTTCAGTTGGTTGCGAAAAGTAATACGCCATCCCTAATAAAAGAGCGGCTAGCACAATGGTAATTCGCTTATCTTGGAAAAGACTTTTCTTCGCAGCCGGTGGAGGCATCCGGATAACCGCCGGCCCCATCGGACCTTCAAATCCTGGCGCCGCTATAAGTGCGGTTGCCTGACGAATAGGTATATCGCCGCCATCTTGCGGCTCGTAGTCCTGCGGCTCTTCCCCCGCGTAATCGGGCTCCGCAATCGCGGGAAGATTTTGAATCATTTTATCGAATTGAGTATTACGTACTTCAAAAACAATTTGTATATTTCGGACCGTAATGACGTCGCCACTCCGAACCGGGTACGGATGGTTGGCTTCAATTCTTTCGCCGTTGATAGTTGTTCCGTTCGAGCTGTCAAAGTCAGTTACGTAGTACCCTTGACTGGTTTTCGAAAGTTCAAAGTGTTTACGGCTGATCGAAGAATCGTTGATATAGATCTCTGAACTCGGACTACGACCAACAGTCCAAACCTGGCCTTCGAGTTTTAATGTCTCTTCATTTCCATTCGTAGAATTGGTAATTTTTAAAAACGCGAGAAGTGCAGAAGCACCTGCACGAGTCGCATCGAGATTGCCCGGTGAAGTATCGCTATCCTTCGTCACATAAGACGACGTGGCACTTGGCGCTGGAGTTTCAGCATCATTCTGAGCAGAGGTAATCGGGACCAGAGCCTGCGTTTCTGAAACCGGGGCGGCTTCTAGGTCTGATGTGTCCATCGGGGCTGAAGCTCTCGGAGCTATTTCAAAAATAAATTCGTAGGGCGGCACCGAGAAATGCATGTCATTGTCGAGCGCCAAAGAATCGACCGATTGCCCTGAAGTAATGAGACTGCCGACTTTCGAGAGCAGTGTCACTCGCCAGATTCCATTTTCTTCGACGAATTTTAAATGTTGTCTGGAGATGGCGCGTTCTTGGTTCAAGACAATATTCGCATTTGCACTTCGGCCGGCAATATACTCGTGACCTGACTGCAGCTCGAGCTCGGCAATCGTCTGACCTTGATAGAGGACTTTAATGTGAGCCATTAAAACCTCTCTTTCTCGCGCTCATCGCACAACTTGCGATTTGCTTCCGCCTCGACATATTTTTTATTCGTCGGGTCGGTTACGAGATTTTTCACATTTTGAAATGCGCTTCGGCAAGACGCAAATTGATTTTGCTCTTTAAATTTAAGTCCCCGAATCATTTCTCCATCTACCATTTTCCAAAATGCACGGGAGGCCAGTGAGTAATGTTGTTGGCATTGAGGATGATTTGGATTGAGAGACAAACATGCTTGGAATGACTCAACGGCCCGTTGGTAGTTGCCCTTGTTATAGTCTCGAAGTCCGCGAATAAAATGCGAATTGATTTCATTGAAGTTCGGAGCGTTTTCTCCGCGGCGATCGCGATCCGCACGTATTGTCGCGATTTCGGCTTCAACCGAAGTGATGTCGCGGTTGACTTCTTCTTCCATACGAATTTCTGCGCGAGGAGCAAGGGCTGGTGCCGGGCGATTCGTATACCAATAGACTCCAGCCAATGCCACGATCACCATGACCACTTGAGTGGACGAGATAGAAGAAGTCGAGTTGCTGCGGCGGGACTGTTTGTATAAGCCGGTTGTCGCCGATCGCATGCTGTCGACAGCATTACGTGGACTGAAAGAGGTGAGCGAGCTTTTCGGCTGCACCGCTTTGAACTGCATTTTTGTTTCACCGAGCTGAATAACTGAATTCGATTTCAAATATTGTTTTGGAGTGTCGTCTCCGTCGACGATAATTTTGTTCTTATCGCTCACGTCACTGATTTCGATTCCTTGCGGAGTAACCGTGATATTCGCGTGATGACGACTGACTTTGGAGTCGTAAGTCAGAGCAATATCGTTTTCAAGTCCGCGTCCTATTGTCACGCGTCCCGAAACGATCTTAAAGGACGCGCCTTTTTCAGGCCCGTTCAAGAGCGTAATGACATATTCGACTGAAACTGTTGCCAGCATTCCTTGGTTAGCCAAATCTTATTCCGTCACCTTCGGGTTAAAAGTAATAATCACGTATGATAACTCTTTCGCTCCATACACACCTTGCGCATGCAACGTATAAGGAACATTGTTTACTTCTAATTCATCTTGCGCTGAATGCATGGCATCCTGGCTGGCCGTATCGAGAAGACTCGAAAGATTGAGTCTCAAAGATTGCTCGAGAATCGCTTCTATTTTAGTGTTCGACCAATCCTGACCCCGCGCGATCGCATCCGTAAAGAGGGCGTTGGTGGCCATAAATGAAATATCGCGTGGATTCACAATCGCAGCCGGAGTCGGGATGATGGTCAGCAGGCCGTTCATTTCATTCGAGCGGTCGTACTCATAGTTCTGACTCATGTTTGAGCCGAGGTCTCCGCTCATCGCTCTTTGAATCGCATTGTTCACGGTCGATGCGAGTTCTTTTAATTGTGGAAATTGATAATCAACGGTTACTTGCGATTTGCCGTCATTGAGTGCCGCTTTGACTTGGGCATCCATTTGCGCAATCGGATACTCGATGAGACGTATGAGGAAATAGTAGAGAACGCCGCCGAAGAAAAGTGCGAGAAACAAAACTTGAACGAGGAGTGCGAGCGTTTTCTCTCCGCTCACAGCCAAAGTGCCCATATTATAGATAACGACGGCATGCGCTTGAACTTGTGCCGCGCCAGTGGTCGCGTTCATAAATGCGATCGGAACAAGAACTCCAACCGTGCTGTCGTCCACTTGCTCCACATGTTCTTTACCAAATTTGCGATTCGCATTTACAAATGTTTCGCCCGAAACTCGGCCCGCCATGTTGGGCGGAGCGAGAATTTCGCCGGTTGCTTGAGAAATAATATAAGCGCGGTCGACACCGGGCTCATTGTCGGCCCACTCTGTGCTGAGGGCCGAAACAAGACCTTGTTGAATAGCTCCACGATTACGATCAGCCAAATTCCGCGCAATAGTCATCGCGCGGTTTTGACTCTCGCGCTCGACGCTGTCTTTTAATATACGGGTCAGCGGAATAGCGGAGAAACAAGTCACCGTAATCACGAATGCAATAGTGAAGAGGCCAATGACCCAGCGGAATTCCATCCACTCGGGAAGTTTATAAACTCCCGGCATCACCACATTATCTATATAATTTTGTACAAATGTGCCTAGACCTTGCGACGGTGGCGGCTCGGGGGCTATTGCTATTTGCGGCATCATGCCGCCGGCCATAGAGTTTTGTATGGCATTTGCTCCGTCGTATCCGTTCATCGAAACAGAATTCTGTCGAACGGATGGCGAAGGCGGATATTGATTGGTATTAAATTGAGCCTGATATTGATTGGCTTGTGCAGGACGAGCTTTCGGCTTACGTGGCAACTGAATCGTTTTATCGGTGAGCTCAACAATAATATCATTGAGAGCGATTTTATCGCCTGACTGAACTTTTTGGCTGCGAATCTGCACGCCATTCACGAAAGTTCCATTGCGCGAGCCGAGGTCGGTGAGGATCACTTTGTCGGATAGAACTTCAATGCGTGCATGTTCTTTCGAAACGCTTTGGCTGGCAATGACGACATCGCAATTCGGAGCGCGGCCGATCGTCGTCGACCCGCTTTTCAATTGGAAAAATTGACCGGCGAGTTTGCCGCTCAGAATTCTAATTGACCACATTGAGGCTGTCTCCCACTTCGATGCGTGCGTTTTTCAAAGTTCCGGCTTTCATTTCAAAAACAGAATTGGCGCCCCAAGCGGGTGCCGTGAATTTCCAAGGTTTTAAGTTTTCGTACACGGCCACGACTTTTAAATCCGGGCCCACAAAAACAACATCAATTGCGAAACGCATGAAGCATGTGTGGATCGAGTTGCTCGGGAG
>JAYTDP010000210.1:0-10736 GCA_043735865.1 Bdellovibrionales bacterium | reverse complement strand
CGCAAGAAGGCGACGCGATTGCAATCGCTGCCGAAGTTGAAGAGTTGAAAGACAAAGTGAAACGTATCGGCGAAGTGAACTTGGCGGCGATACAAGAGTATGACGACCTTATCGGCCGCTACAATTTCTTGACTCAGCAGCACCAGGATTTAATCGATGCGAAAGAACATTTACGCAAAGTGATCGACCGCATTAACCGTATCTGCTCACGCCGTTTCAAAGAGACGTTCGAGTTGGTCAATGAGCGCTTCACAAAAGTGTTCCCGGTTCTCTTTGGTGGAGGCGAGGCACGCCTCGTATTTATCGAATCCCCAGACGGAGATGACCCGGGCATCGACATCATTTCGCGCCCTCCGGGCAAGAAAATGCAGAGCGTAAGCTTGTTGTCGGGTGGCGAAAAAGCACTCACAGCCGTCTCGCTTATTTTCTCGATTTTCTTAGTTAAGCCGAGCCCATTCTGTCTCTTAGATGAGGTTGATGCTCCACTCGATGATGCCAATGTTTACCGTTTCAACGATCTCGTTCGTGAAATGGCGAAACGCTCGCAAATTATCGTGGTCACGCATAACAAGCACACAATGAAAGTGAATAAAAAACTTTACGGTGTGACGATGCAAGAAAAAGGCGTTTCGAAAATGGTCAGCGTCTCGCTTGAAGACGCACTCAAGACAGTCGCAAACTAAAACTCGAGATAGGCGCTCAGGCCTTTCTCATCGTGTGAATAGTATGGGAACAGAGCGTAAGCTACTTCACCAGACTTTGCTTTTTCTTTTTGGCTTAAGCTCGCAAGTCCAAATCCATACGCGGCGCCGATGGTGGCTCCGGCGACAACGTCATGCAAGTAGTGTTTGTTGTCGTTAATACGGCTGTAAGCGGTGAGTGTCGAAAGCAAGAGTGCGCCGGAGCCCCAGTAGGCACCGTGCTCCGCAAGCACCACCGATGAAAAAGCAAACGCTGTCGTCGAATGTCCCGACGGAAACGACACCCGCGAAGTCGGACTGTTAGGGCGCGGCTCGCGAACGACTTCTTTTAATACCGTCGTAACTCCGCCTGCATAAAGCGAGGCTTTAATCATCAGTTTCGCACGACGTAAGGAATCTACATCTTTTGAAATCCAATAGTCCGTGTACATTGCGGCCGCGTAAATCGCATTCGGTATCATTTGTCCTGCATAATCGCCGACAACACTGAGACGACCGAGGGGTTTATCCTCAACTGTTTCTTCTTGAAATGGATCGACTATCTCATGTTTGAAAATGAGCAGTCCGGCAGTCGTAAGACCGCCGACGATTAAAATCGTGCGCGCTTTTTCTTGCGTCCACGGGGAGGTCAATTCTTCAGTAAAGCCAGCGCGCGCAGAAATCGCGCTCATTGTGAGAGTGACGACAATAAAAAATTTAGAAATAGTATGCGACATTGAAAGTTGACCCTTCTTCGGTTAAATCTGGATAAAACATGTACGAACTTTCTTTTTTAGCGGCCTCATCGCCTGAGTGTCCGAGGCGGCGCGCCGCCTGCTTACCGAAATAGTAACCCATCGCGATTCCGAGAGGGTAGTCGCTGGCCCAGTGGACTCCATTATTGACCATTTGAAAAGCCAGAGCCGTTAGCCAAACTCCCTCGACCGGATACAACCACCATCGATATTCAGGATAATTTTCGGCGATCACAGTAAAAGTCATAGTCGCCGTCATTATATGCCCACTCGGCATGGCATCGTACTTAGGAGTGTTTTTGGCGTACTTCACTGGCGAAGGAAACGGCCGCCATTTGCCGCGAGGCGAAGTTCTTTGATTCGGTGTCTCACGACCGAAAGAATGCTTTAACGCTTGGTTAAAAATTGTGGACACAAACATTCCGTGAAAAATTTCATAGCCTGTATTTATTGGCCGAGTCGCATCCGCCCAATATCCAGCAGCCAAGAAGCTGCCCGCGATGGCCGTATGAGTCCAGCCGTCACCTAAAAAATAAAGCGTTGAGCCTTTGTCGGTCGGGAAACGGAATAAAGGAACACCAAACGCCGAAAACTTTGTTTCAGTGTGGTCATTCGGAGAAAGGTCCCACCTGCGGCCCTGTCTCAGGGTTTCTAAATATATTTGTTCGTCGTACTGATACAATAAAGATGTCGAGCCAAGTATGAATAGCCACGGCTTAATGGCTTCCTTACTAAATGAATCATGTAAAGTTTCTTTTGCGCTCGCCGGAATTTCAGTGACCGTTTCGAGAGGCTTTATTCGATTCGCATCGGCTAACGCCATAGACGAGCAAAGGATGATGAGGAGGGACGTAAATATTCGCATTTTTTAAATGCTAATTTATTGCTTCGAAAATGAATAGTCGCGGAGCGCATTGTAAAAATCTTGAATATTTTATTCAGCAGAAGGGGGAGTGCTCTTTATAGACTGCAAAAACCTTTCTAATTTCCTCTTTCTCGCGCTCGACGAAGTGCCGGATAGCGCCACCCATACGGGGATCTTCAATCGAATGAGCGCTGTACGTTACCTTTGGCAGGAAACCACGACTGAGCTTATGTTCACCTTGGGCACCGGCCTCGAATACCTTTATGCCTCGCTCGATTGCAAACTCAATCCCTTGATAATAACAGAGTTCAAAATGAAGACTGCGATATTCGGCCAGGCAACCCCAATGACGGCCAAACAAAGTGTGTGGGGAAATAAAATTGAGTGCACCAGCGACGGCGCGACCTGACGGGTCACGCGCGAGTATAAAAAGTATTTGATCTTTCATAGCTACAAAGACGCGTTTAAAAAAGTCGTGAGTCAGGTAGTCAATCCCACCCATTTTATCGAGTGTACTTAAGTAAAATTCGTACATGAGACCCGCATGTTCCGGGCGCAATTGGTCGCCGGTCAGTCGTTCGATTTGAACTTTCGAGTCACTCACTTGGCGCCGCTCCCGCGAGATTTCCTTTCGTCGTTTAGAAGTAAGGCTTTTTAAAAAATCCGCGAATGTAACATAACCGTTATTTTGCCAATGGAATTGAAAGCTATGACGTAAAAATAAGTTCTTTTTTTCGAAGAGGGCGATGTCGGTTGGCGACAAAAAAAGAGCGTGTAAAGAACTGGCTCCGATTTTTTTGCCCAGCTGAAAAGCGGCCTCGAGGAGTGCTGCAGAAATCTCGTCGCGTTTGGAATCACCAAGCCCGTGCCGAAATAAAAGTTTAGGCCCAGTTGCAGGCGTAAATGGAATTGCTGAGACCAATTTCGGATAATACTGGAGGCCATAATTTGCATAAGCCTGCGCCCACGCAAAATCGAAAATATATTCACCGTAACTATTCGATTTTGCATAAACGACGAAGGCTCCAGCAAGACCCAAGTCGTCTGACAGGGTCAGATAGTAGGGGAGCCAGCCCGTTCTTGGCCCAACCGAGCCACTTTTTTCGAGGCTTAAAAAAAATGGATAACGCGCAAAAGGAAAATCGGGAGGGACTATCTGATGCCACTCGAGTTCAGAGATGTCTTCAATTGTTTGTGAAACTCGCACCGTCATGTTAGGGAATTTGTATATGAGTGCAGTCTTAACCTCAATGGGTATAAAATTCCCCGATATCATCGAAAAAGAAAGATCGAAGCTGAGCGAGAAGCTGAAACAGCCCTCTCAGTTTGTGGTCATATTGCACAATGACCCGGTGACGTTAAGAGATTTTGTCGTGCTCTCCTTAAAAAAATTCTTTAATAAAAATGATCATGAGGCGATTCGCATTATGATGGAGGCACACGGCAAAGGTGTCGGCGCCGTCGGCAGCTACAGTTACCAAATTGCTGAGACGCGAGTTTCGCGAGCGAACGAGTTTTCGGCCTCTGAAGGTTATCCGCTTTATTATTCGATTCAAGAATCTGGAGTTTAAATTTTATGGAATTTCTTAACGCCGACCCATCGTACTTTTATATTGCGGCCGCCATTGCGATACTTTTCGCGTTCATTGTGGGATATGGGATTCGCTATTTTACTAAAAATCTCCAAGCGACCCGCAACCGCGACGAGCAAATTGAAAAGAAGTCAGAGCCAGTGCTTACCGCACGGACGACGGCGCCCAACAAAGAAAGCGTTCGACTTAAAACACTTGAAGAAGCCTTACGCGGGACAAAGTCTTCGCTCTGGGGGCGGATAGCCAACGCCTTATCAGCTTCCCCGAATGTGACGTCGGCAGAGCTCTCTACTCTCGAAGAGGTTTTATTTACCAGCGATCTAGGCCCCCAAACGGCGCAGCTCTTGCTCGAAAAGGTCGGCGACCGCTTAAAACGTAACGACAAGAATGACGTTGAAAAACTTCGCGAGGCCCTCAAGGAAGAAATGCTGTATGTCTTCGCCACTAATGGTCATGGTGATGATTTCGAGACGAATACGGCTCCTGTTGATATCGATCTATTTGCAAAAGCGCGAGATTTAAAAGCCGAGCGCGGCTCGGTTGTCTGGATGGTGGCCGGAGTAAACGGCGCAGGCAAAACCACGACCATAGGCAAGCTCGCGAGCATTGCGCAAAAACAGGGGCTCAAAACTATGATTGTTGCGGGGGACACCTTCCGTGCGGCGGCCGATGCTCAACTAAAAGAATGGGCCGAACGTTCGGGCAGCCTCTATTTCTCTGCAGAAAACACGAAAGACCCGAGTGCCGTCGCATTTCAGGCACTCGAGCGCGCGAAAACTGAAAAGATCGATCTTGTGCTCATCGATACGGCGGGACGCCTTCACACCCAAGAAAACTTAATGGATGAGTTGAAGAAAATGAAGCGGGTAATGACGAAGATATTTCCTC
The DNA here is from genome assembly GCA_043735865.1 of Bdellovibrionales bacterium. Classification (GTDB taxonomy): domain Bacteria; phylum Bdellovibrionota; class Bdellovibrionia; order Bdellovibrionales; family UBA1609; genus CAYHVK01. The sequence continues at coordinate 5,956 of JAYTDP010000210.1, read as the reverse complement.
AAGCTCCGGATGAAGTATTGCTCGTACTTGACGCAAATAATGGCCAAAATGCTCTCGAACAGGCGCGCCAGTTTCACAAAGCTCTCGAGCTTACGGCCGTCGTACTTACAAAACTAGACGGTACTTCTAAGGGTGGAGTTGCAGTTGGACTTGTCTCGGAGCTCCATATTCCTATACGATTTATAGGAGTAGGCGAGAGCGTAGAAGATCTTCGGGTGTTCTCACCTCGCGAGTTCGTGGATTCGATCGTTTAAGATTGTCTGCCCGAACAACCAAGGGCTGGCGAAGCAATGAGCGAAAAACATTCCATCCTGACTCTCGTTTTTGGTGGGACCTGTTTCTTCATGTTCGGGATGAGCCTCGTTTCTGAAAACCTACAAAAAATTGCGGCCAATCGGATTCGCGACGTCTTAGCTAAGTTATCGAGCAACACCCTTCTCGGCATTGGCGCCGGGGTTCTCATTACAGTTCTCATTCAAAGTTCGGGCGCCGTTACTTCGATGCTCGTCGGGCTTGGCACGGCCGGGGTCATCACTCTCCCTCAAGTGATGGGAATCATCCTTGGTACGGGTATCGGTACCAATATCACCGTTCAGCTCTTAAGTTTTAATATTGCGCAGTTTGGCCTTTTGGTTTTCGCTCTTTCGTTTGCGATTTTTTTTATCACTCACCGCGCGAGCCTTCGCCGCTGGATGGGCGTCGGGATGGGCTTCGGCCTCATGTTCTGGGGCCTTGAGATGATCGGCATGGGCACTCAAGCTTTACGCCAAGTCGATTTCTTTATAAATTCGCTCAACTATTTACGTGAAAATCCTTTTATCCTCATGTGCGTAACAGCTCTTTTCACGGCCCTCGTTCAGTCGAGCGCCGCTATCGTCGGTATTTCAATGACATTGGCGGCGGCAAATCTTCTGACTGTCACTGACGCGTTTTATTGCATCTACGGAGCCAACATTGGCACCACCGCCACGGCTTTGATCGCGTCCACCGGCGGCAACTATGTCGGCCGCCAAATTGCGTGGGCGCACACCCTTCATAAAATCATCATGGTTTGTTTGTTTTATTATCTGACCCCCTATTTGGCTGAAATGATTACGACAGGGATACCCGCTCGTGACGTTGCGAACACCCATTTGCTTTTTAACGTTGCCGGCGCGCTTCTCTTTTTCCCATTCGTAAACAAGGGAGTCGCATTCATCGAGAAAATCATTCAGGCGAAAGAGAATGAAAAAGATTTCTCGGTGAAATATCTCGATCGCGCGAACTTCGAGTCGCCGGCGATTTGCGTGGCTCATGCTGAGCGCGAAATTATGCGCATGGGTGATATTGTTTTAACTATGGTGAAGGACTCGCTCGAACTATTCCGTCGAGAAAATGCCGAAGTGATTCAGGATATTCGCAACCGAGATAATAAGGTCGACCTTTTGAATCGCGAAATCTCACTTTTTATCACGAGATACATGGATACCTCTCACGGGGCATTCCATAAGCAAATGGTTCGCCTTTTTTCTGTGGCGAGTGATCTCGAGGCAGCCGCCGACGTCATCGATAATTCGATGCTTGAGTTGGCGGCGAAGAAGCATCGCTTGAAAGTTGAATTCAGCAAAGAGGGGTGGAGCGACCTCGAAGCGCTGCACAAGAGCGTCAGTGATGTTGCGATGATGTCGCTCAGTTGCTTCCAACTCCACAGCCATGATTTAGCAACCACGATCATTTCGAAAAAACGCGAGATTCGTAAAACAGAGAAGCTGATGCGTGAGTCACATATCGAGCGTCTCGTACAGGGTAAGCGTGAAAGTATTAACACCTCTTCGATCCATATGGATGTCTTAAGTGACTATCGCCGAATTGTCGGACTTTTCTCGAACCACGTTTATCAATTGGCAAAAGAGATCGAGCCATTTGAAACTGACGCTGCTATCAAGGGCGACTAAATCCGCGTCGAACTCTTAGGCAAAATCAAAAGTTCGACAGCGCCGATTTCTTCTCGCAAAAATTGTATGTCTCAGAATGAGAATAAGCAATTTCCTCCTCTTGCCATAAGCAATGATCCTTTAAAATATTGAGACGGGGGAAGATTGGTCTTAAGAGGTGAAAAAACCGCATGGCTGGTGATTTTAGCGTGTACCGCAGCGATTGCGGCGCTTTTGCTTTGGTCAGGCCGGCACTCGCAATCCCAAGCGATTCAGACGCCTTCTTTTTTGAATCGAGTTCCTGCTTCGGTTGTTGCTAACGAACCAGAGATAGCATCGCAGCCAAAGGCAGAGGTGCGGCTTCAAAATCTTGGCAAAGGCCGCGTTCAGAGTATGACGATAATTAAAGCTCGGGTCGATGCGGATACGGCGAACTCCGTTCGCGAGGCTCAAGCGAGATTAAATCGAAACGGCACGCGGAGGCGAGTTGACGGGAGCGAGCTGACCTCACCTTTGACCAATGAGGCGAAGGATGCCACCCAAACGAATAAGCAGTTTCGGCGCTTGGCGGGGCTTCGATCATCCTCGGCCGTTGATATGTTGTCGACTTGGGCCCGCTTGACTCCGCCTTCGTCTTCGAGCGATCGAGACGCGAGTGTCGGTACCGAGCCGACTCCAGCTCGAAACACCACGGTAAAAGTGAAAGTGATTTATTCGGACTCGTCCCTTCTAGAAGGCGCACAATTAATTACGGCTGCGGTCATTAAAGATATTGATGGCATGATGACTGGTGCCACTTTTGTATCGGTCACTTATGACGAAGTCGATAAGGTTCGCACGAGGCTCGCTAGCGACTACAAAGCGCTCTACCAAGTCGATTTTGTTTATGCGTTCAGCGAGCGCGCCGGATTAGTGCTTTTGACCGAGCCTTAATGTTTCATTTTGGGATTTTGTCTACACACAAAGGTTTCTTTCCCAAGAAAACTTGATTTCAGAACCTTTCAAAAGCTGCCGACTCTATTATTGCATTCGTTTGCGCTAAAACGGTATTTCGAAGAGGCTTTTAAGTGGCAAAAATCTTGTTAGTCGAGGATGACGAGGATCTGCGAAACTCGATCGCTGATCACCTAAATCGAAAAGGTCACACGGTGGTGGGGGCCCCAGACGGGAAGGCCGCCAAAGAAGTCGCATTCGCCGACGAATTTCAGATTATCATCAGTGACGTTCAGATGCCTTTCGTCAATGGCATCCAGCTACTTCAATGGATAAGAGAGCATTCAAAAATCCCGTTCATTTTGATGACGGGATTCTCCCACCTCCTCGAAACTCACAAAGCTGCGAATTTAGGAGCAGACGGGTTTCTGACAAAGCCATTCAAGAACAATTCTCTGTTGGAAATTATTGAAGAGCTATTAAATCCAAAATTTAACGAAGACGTAGATAGCGTCAGAGAACGAATCGAAAGCTATTATTGCGGAGTTCCGATTGAGCAGTTCATTGCCAAACCCAAAATTGATTTCGATCTTTATTTGAGGCTGGCCGCCGCACGATATATCAAGATTGCCAACAGTGGAGAGACTCTGGACGTAAAACAGGTCAGTTCTTACAAAACTGGGGGAATACTCACCCTTCATATAAAGAAGGAAGATCTGAGCAAGCTGATCGCTTCGGGTGCGCTAGCTATCAGTTGACCTCTTTTCGTCGCTCGAGCACCGCGTTAAGTCTATGAAATTTGACCCCATTCCCTCCCTCGGTTAACAATTAAGACTGTACTACTTCGTTAGAAGTTAGAGGAGTCATCTTGGAATCCAGCAAAAATGTGTATGAAGTGCAGGTCGCTGGAGTCCCGCTCAAACTACGTTCTTCTCATGACCAAACTCTGGTTAATGAGCTCATTGGTTTCGTCGATCAAAAAATAAAAGAGGTTATAGATTCGTCGCCAAGCATTTCCTATCAGAATGCTTTACTCTTGGCGGCCCTCAACATTGCCGAGGACCATGTCCTCTTAAAGCGGCAAGCGCGCCTTGAATTGACCGACTTAGAGTCTCGTACCGAACGTATCCTGGAGCAAATTGAAGAGGCACAGACGACATAGTCTTGAAGCCCTTTCGCACCCTGCACTTCAAGAAAGCTTGAAGTGGATTTGAATTCGAATTCGAAAAATGAGATCCGGCGTGAACTTCGCGGGAAAATAGAAGCTCTTACCCAAGAGCAAAAAGAGAAAAAAAGCGCCGCCATCGTCGAGCGAGTCCGTGCGCTCTTAACGAATCTTGCGAAGACGAATCCTGACCTTACATGCGCTGGTTTTCTATCACTTGAAACAGAGCCCAACCTTCGCGCCCTCTTTGAGAAGCAAAAAATCGATTGGGCCTTTCCAAAACTTGTCGGCAACTCACTAGCGTTTGCCAGACCCGGCACGGATTTCACCAAAAACACATTTAACATCGACGAGCCGAATGGCGACGAAGTTTCAATTCAGTCACTTCAAGCCATCCTAGTGCCGGGCTTAGGTTTCGACGAAAATTTAAATCGGATCGGCCGTGGCAAAGGCTTTTACGATCGCGCACTACAAAATTATTGGGGTCTTAAAATTGGGATCTGCTTTACGGAACAATTCGTAAGCCGTCTTCCTCTACAAGAAAATCATGATGTTCCGGTCGACTATGTGGTGACCGATTCCTTTATTTACAAAGCAGTGGAGAAACAGAAGCAATGAATACGTTAGGTGTTATCGTCTCTTTAGTTTTCGGCGTATTTGCCGGGATGATCATTTTATATTTTTACAAACAAACTCAAGACAACCGTTTGAAAGCCAGCGCGCAGACTGATGCTCAAAAGATTTTGTCGAAAGCGAAAGCCGAAGCCGCGCGTATCGAACGCGAAGCCAACGCCAAGGCGAAGGACTTCGAACAACGGGCCCGTCGCAACGTTGAAAATGACGTCCGCAAAGAAAAGCAAAAGGTCTCGACCCTCGAGGCGACTTTGAAACAAAAAGAAGGCCGGCTCGATACCGAGTTTAAACAAAAAGAACAAACTCTGACGAATAAGACGAAATCTCTCGAAGAGCGCAGTGAGCGCTTGAGAATCGCCGAGACGCGAATTGCCGACTTAGAAAGAAAAAGTTTAGGTCATATCGATGAGTTGCGCCAAAAACTTGAAGGCATTGCGCATCTTTCGACTGATCAGGCGAAAGAAGAATTGAAGGCCGCCCTTCGAGAAGTCGCTCAAAAAGAAGCGGAGCAATCGCTTCAAGAAATCGAAAACGAAGCGAAGTCTGAGGCTGATAAAAAAGCAAAACGCATTTTAGCGGTTGCACTTTCTCGTTATGCAAGTGAAGTCGCAACTGAGCGCACGGTCAACATCGTGCCGCTTACGAGTGACGAAATGAAAGGTAAAATTATCGGCCGCGAGGGTCGTAACATCCGTGCTCTTGAAGCTGCGTGTGGAGTCGACTTGATCATCGACGAAACTCCAGAAGCCGTCGTCATATCAAGCTTCGATCCCGTTCGCCGAGAAATTGCGAAGCAAACTCTTGAGCGCTTGATGGAAGACGGTCGCGTGCACCCAGGCCGTATCGAAGAAGTCGTCGATAAAGTGAAACAAGATCTGACTCAGACGATTCGTTCCGACGGGGAGAAGGCGGCATTCGAGCTTGGTCTTGTTGGCCTGCATCCAGCGGTCATGCAGCTCATCGGAAGCATGAAGTATCGGTTGGCCGATTCGCAAAATTTGTATCAGCATTCAATTGAAGTCGCGCATATCGCGGGATTACTCGCCGCCGAAATTGGCGAAGACGTTTCGTTCGCAAAGCGAGCCGGTCTGTTGCATGATCTCGGCAAATGTATTGACCATCACGTCGAGGGCAACGTTGCATTCGCGGGAGCTGAGTTCGCTCGCCGGCACGGTGAAAAAGACAACATCGTTCACGCAATACGCGCTATGGGCCACGGCGAAGAACCAAGAACGGCACTTGCGCATATCTTGATCGCAGCCAAAGCATTTGCAGTGAGCCGACCGGGCGCAAATCGCCAAGTCATCCAAAA
>JAYTDP010000209.1:0-9251 GCA_043735865.1 Bdellovibrionales bacterium | reverse complement strand
ATGTGTTGGTCTGGATTCAGAACTTCAATTCGGTCAGTCGTTTGAATATCCGCCGCAGTCACTGCGCCTGGACCTTTTTTCGAAATACGAAGAGTTACCGGCTCAGCATCGTACTGCTTAAAACGGATTTGTTTGAAATTCAAAACGATATCTGTCACGTCTTCAAGGACGTCAGGAATAGTTGAGAACTCATGGAGAACGCCATCGATTTTTATAGCAGAGACAGCAGACCCCATCATTGAGCTAAGCAAGATGCGACGTAGAGAGTTTCCGAGTGTTACGCCATAACCGCGTTCAAGCGGGCGCACCAAGAATCGTCCGTATTTGTCAGACAAATTATCTTTGTCGACTTCAAAACCTTTAGGACGAATTAATTCTCTCCAGAACTTATAATAATGTTGTTGCATCTATTTCTCCTACGCAGACCTTCATCGCCCGCGTTGTTACTCAGACCAGAATTCCAAAATCAAAAAACCTTCAAAATACGAAAGTGCCGGAGCACTTTGCTCTAAACCTTACTAGATACGACGACGTTTAGGTGGTCGGCAGCCGTTGTGTGGAACCGGAGTCAAATCGCGAAGTGAATTCACGCGGATTCCCGCTGCTGCAATAGCACGAACCGCCGGTTCACGTCCTGCACCCGGACCACCGATGAAAACATCGACGCTCTTAAGGCCATTCTCAACCGCTTTTTTGCTCGCATCTTCCGATGCAACTTGCGCGGCAAACGGTGTTCCCTTGCGACTTCCTTTGAATCCGTGTGCTCCAGCCGAAGACCAGCAAAGGGCGTTGCCCATGCCGTCAGTGAAAGTCACGATCGTGTTTCCAAAACCCGCTTGAATGTAGCAACGTCCGTAAGGAACGTTCTTCTTAGAACCTTTTTTCTTCGGGGTTGCTTCTTTTTTTTCTTGTTCAGCTTTTTGCTCAGCCATTATCTAAACCTCTATTATTTACTTACGGTCATTTTCTTATTAGCAACTGTTTTACGAGGACCTTTGCGTGTGCGAGCATTTGATTTCGTACGCTGCCCTCGAGTCGGAAGGCCTTTTTTGTGACGTAGACCGCGATAGCAGCCAAGATCCATCAATCGCTTGATGTTCATTGAAACTTCACGACGAAGATCACCTTCAATTTTGCCGATTTTATCAAGAACGCCACGGATACGAACGATGTGATCATCTGTTAACTGATCTGTTTTTAAATCGATCGATACACCCGACTCTTCGCAAATCTGGCGAGCGCGTGGGCGGCCGATTCCGTAAATATAAGTTAATGCAACTTCGAGTCTTTTGTTTCGTGGTAAATCTACACCCGCAATACGTGCCATATTCTAACCTTGTCTCTGTTTGTGTTTCGGATTTTTGCTACAGATCACGCGAATGACGCCTTTTCGCTTAACGACTTTGCAATTCACGCAAACTTTTTTTACCGATGCTCTAACTTTCATAAAAACCTCATCTAAATACCTGTTTTCACAGGATTTTTTTCAAAAACAAATTAAGTTTGCGTCTGGGACCGCAAAATTTAACAAAACACATCTCTGGTGTCCACTTCTTTCGAAATTAGACGAGATGTTTTTTGATCCTCTTGTACACCTCGGTAACCTCACCCAAACCGTCGACTTCTCTGAGCCGACCTTGTTTTGAATAAAACTCTTTCAAGGGACTCGTATTCTTATCGTAAACTTCAAGCCGAGTTCGAATCGCTTCTGGCTTGTCGTCTTCTCGCTGATAAACATCACTGCTCCCGCAGTTGTCACATGACTTACCGTCTTTTAACGGCTTGTTCTCCATGTGGTAAACCGCACCGCAACCGCGACATGTTCTGCGCCCCGAAAGCCGTTCAATCAGCGTATCGTTCGAGACCACCAGGAAAATCGCCTTTTCGAGCGTGATTCCTGCTTTATCGAGCAACTCATCCAAAGCCTTCGCCTGAGGAATCGTCCTTGGAAATCCGTCCAAGATAAAATCCCTGCCGCCAAGGGCCCTCAACTCTTCATCTACCATACCGATTACGACGTTATCTGGTACCAGTGCGCCGCTGTCGATAAGGGCTTTCGCCTCTAGACCCAACTTGGTCTTGTTCTTAATCGCAGCTCTCAACATATCGCCCGTCGAGATCTGCTTCATACCCAGGTCTTCCACTAAAAAAGCGGACTGCGTCCCTTTACCAGCCCCTGGCGGCCCGAAAAGAAGGATGTTCATTAGTACTGAACTCTCCGGCTACGCATCTTCACACCTTTCAATACGCCTTCATACTTAGCAGTAATCAGATGAGATTGAATTTGCTGAGAGGTATCCAATGCCACACCCACTAAAATCAATACAGTAGTTCCACCGAAATAAAACGGAACACTAAACTGCTGAATTAAAAGCTGAGGCATAATGCAAATAAAACTAAGGTAAATAGCTCCAGCCACCGTTAGACGGTTAAGAACCAAAAGCAAATAATCGGATGTGCTTTTCCCCGCACGAATGCCCGGTATGAACCCACCATGTTTTTTCAAATTGTCAGCAAGCTCGGTCGGATTGAAAACGATCTCGGTGTAGAAAAAGCAGAAAAACACGATCAATGAAACGAAAATAACATTATAAATTGCACCGGTCGGAGTTAGCGACTGGCTGATATTTTTCATCCATGGCGCTGTGATAAATTTCGACATTGTCGCAGGGAAAAGGAGAAGTGAAGACGCGAAAATCGGCGGGATCACATTTGCAAAATTCAACTTAAGCGGCAAATGGCTCGAAGGAGTTTGCATCGCTTGGCGACCGACACCTCGCTGAGAATATTGTACAGGAATTCGCCGCTGGCCCACTTCGATAAAAATAATGAATGCGACTACAGCAACCATGAACGCCAAAACTACAAGTGCCAATAAAAAGTTCATCTCACCGCTTGATACCATTCTCCACATGTTAAGCGCTGAAGCTGGAATACCAGCCGCGATACCAGAGAAAATAATCAAACTAGTGCCGTTACCAATTCCGCGCTCAGAAATTTGCTCACCTAGCCACATGATGAAGCATGTTCCTGCAGTTAAAGTGCAAATAGTAACTAGATGAAAAGATAACCAAGATGCACCAAATGTATGAAGTAGAACTATTGGCCTTTGGTCTTCGCCGCGTCCCGAAAGCCAAGTCGCCATGGCAAAACCCTGAACTATCGCAAGGACAATCGTGGCGTAACGAGTGTACTGATTGATTTTGCGTCGGCCCTGTTCGCCTTCTTTTTTTAAGCCCTCAAGATACGGTATAGCCGAACCCAAAAGTTGGAAAATAATCGAAGCTGAAATGTAAGGCATAATGCCGAGAGCAAAAATACTAAACTGCTCGAGAGCTCCGCCAGTGAAGGTATTGAACAAGCCGAAAAGGCCGCCCGCCTGACCTTGGAAAAATGAAAGTACTGCTGCCCGATCTACTCCCGGAGTCGGAACTGCAACACCCAAACGGTAAATGCAAATCACGCCTAAGGTAAACAATATTCTCTGTCGTAACTCAGCTGGAAAAGTAAATTTAGGGCTAGCCACTATTTGATGACCTCGACTGTGCCGCCGGCTTTTTCGATGGCAGCTTTTGCTGTTTCACTGAAGTGCTGTGCTTTTACATTCAATTTTTTAGTCAAAGTCCCTTTAGCAAGGATCTTCACTTTTAACTTATTGACGTAACCCATATCTTTAAGTGATTGCGGAGTGACTTCGCCAGCCTTAAGTTCTTCGAGCTGCCAAAGGTTTACGATATCGTGACGATCACGGAATTTCGTATTTTTGAAACCCATCTTCGGTGTTCGGCGATGAATCGGAGTTTGTCCACCCTCGAAACCACGGCGAACAGTACCGCTCTTACGAGCTTTTTGACCTTTGTCACCTTTACCTGATGTTCCGCCTTTGCCTGAACCGCGCCCGCGACCAAGACGTTTCGTATTGTGTGTCGACCCGTTTGCCGGTCGTAATGTATCTAATAAACTCATAAGTTCTCCAATGTGCTTAAGAAAATCAGCGGTCGACTATTCGACAACCACTTTTAACATATGCTGAATTTTATAAATCTGGCCACGATTTGCCGGGTTGTCTTTTATGACCACTTCCGAATGAATCTTGCGAAGACCGAGGCAACGAACAGCATCACGCTGTTGTTGTGTACGCCCACTGAGACCTTTGATTAATGTGACTCGAAATTGCTTGGCCATAAATTATTCCTCTAAACGGGTCGGCTTCGCAGCCATAAGCTGGTCCAAACCATTGATAGTTGCGCGAACCGCATTACCCGGATTTGATGAACCGATACATTTTGTTAAGATGTCTTTCACGCCGACTGATTCGAGAACGGCACGAATAGCACCACCAGCGATAACTCCAGTACCTGGAGCCGCCGGCATCATAATTACTCGGCTTGAACCGAATCGCCCAACGACTTGATGAGGAATCGTGCGACCTTCATGAAGGCTAAAAGAAGCCAAGTTCTTTTTCGCAGATCTTGTGGCTTTGTTGATTGCCTCAGGAACTTCACTGGCTTTACCTTTGCCAATCCCAACTTTTCCTTTACCGTCACCGGTAACAACCAATGCAGCAAACGAAAAGCGGCGTCCGCCCTTTACGACTTTCGTTACGCGTTTGATCGCGACGACTCTCTCTTGGTATTCTTGCTGCTGATCACGGTCTTGTGCACGTTCTGCCATTCATAACTCCTAAAAAATTAATCCACCCTCACGTGCGCCGTCAGCGATTGCCTGAATACGTCCGTGGTATTGAAATCCATTGCGATCAAAAACGACTGCTTTAATATTTTTGCCTTGAGCACGTTTCGCGATTTCGATGCCGATCGCTTTTGCTGCTACTCGTGAGCCTTTTCCACCTTTTACGTCAGAAGTTAAAGACGAAGCTTCAACTAATGTTTTTCCGACAGTATCGTCGATCAATTGTGCGTAGACATGGCGGGCACTGCGAAAAACGCTGAGACGTGGACGCTCAGATGTTCCGTAAAGCTTCTTGCGGAGACGGACTTTTTTCTTAAGTCGGATTCTCGCCTTGTTCGACATTCGGTTCGTTAAATTCAATCTCACTTCACACCTCTTAAAATGCGCCGAGTTTATGCCTCGGCTCGATATTGCTATATAAATCAGCCTGCCAGTTTATTTACCGGCGGCCTTACCTTCTTTACGACGGATGACTTCATCCGTATATTTGATCCCTTTACCGCGATAAGGCTCAGGCGGCTTGATCGCCCGAACCATCGACGAGAACTGACCAACCATCTGGCGGTTAGCTCCTGTCACGATAATTTTTGTTTGCTTGTCCACTTTTACGTCGAGCCCTTCAGGAATCGGCATTGATACCGGATGAGAAAATCCAACGTTCAATTCTAATTTTTTTGCTGCGACCGCGGCACGAAAACCAACGCCAACTAGATCGAGCTCTTTTGTCCAGCCCTTAGTAACACCGGTAACGGCGTTTTGAAGAAGTGCGCGGCTCAGACCCCAAAAGTTTGCTGCTGTAGCATCTGCTGAAAGAATGATTTTACCTTCTTCAACTTTGGCTTTGATCTCCGGACGGAGCGGAACCGTCTGAGACGTTTTTGCGCCCTTAACTACGACTTCGTTTTTAGGCGTAATCGTAACTGTAACCGCTTTGTCGAAATAAATTGGTGATTTACCTACACGAGACATCTTCTACCTACCAAACTTCAAAAAGGTATTCGCCGCCTAGATTTTGCTCTAGTGCTTCGTCACCGCTGAGAATGCCACGATTTGTACTGAGAACAGCCATACCGTAACCGTTACGTACTTTAGGAACTTCGTCCGCCGCTACATATCGGCGTAAGCCAGATGAGCTGATGCGACCAAGGTGCTGAATGACATGTTTTCCCGCTGAATCGTAGCGCAAATACACACGCATCATGCTCTGTTTCTGATCCCGCGCGACTTTAAAGCTTCGAATGTAACCGTTCTTTTGAAGAACGCTCGCAATACCAACTTTAAGGTTAGAGCTCGGCACGTCTACTTTTTCGTGACGGGCGTGACCTGCGTTTCTGATTCTTGTGAGAAAACTTGCAACTGTATCCATGCGTCCTTACCTCTACTTATTTTCTGAAAGGGAAACCAAGTGCTTCAAGAAGCGCTCTTCCCTGGTCGTCAGTTTCGCCCGTTGTACAAATCGTAATGTTCATACCGCGCATCATGTCCACTTTTTCAACTTCGATTTCAGGAAAAATGATCTGCTCTTTAATACCCATGTTGTAATTACCGCGACCATCGAATCCACGGGCACTTACACCACGGAAGTCGCGTACGCGCGGAAGAGAGAAGTGAATCAATCGCTCCATAAATGTCCACATGCGCTCTTTGCGAAGAGTCACGGTGGCGCCCATCGGAACACCTTGGCGCAATTTAAAATTTGAAATCGCTTTTTTTGCTTTCGTTTGAACAGCACGTTGGCCGGCGATCGCTGAAAGTTCATCGACCACAGTCGTGATCAGTTTTGAATTTTTAACGATCTCTGCAGACGATACGCTCAAAACAACTTTATCAAGCTTGGGTACTTGATGAACGTTTCTAAGCTTCAACTGTCCCATCAAGGCAGGAGCGATTTCTTTCTTATATTTTTCGTGTAAATGGCTTTTCACTTTTTACTCCACAAATGTTTCGAGAAACTTAAATAACTTCCGGCGCAAGCGATACGATTTTAACGAATTGCTTAGCACGGAGTTCACGTGCAACTGGACCGAAAATACGGGTTCCAATTGGCTCAAGGGCCGCATTAATAAGAACTGCCGAATTGTCGTCGAACGAAAGATAACTGCCGTCCATACGGCGTAGTTTCGAACGTGTTCTAACCACAACTGCTTTGGCTACATCGCCTTTTTTCACTTTAGAATTTGGCGACGCTTCTTTTACTGAAACGATGATGATGTCGCCGACCGAAGCGTAACGACGTTTTGATCCGCCAAGCACTTTGATACACATGACTTCTTTGGCTCCAGAATTGTCCGCGATTCTTAGTCGCGTTTGCATTTGAATCATACTTCAATTCCTTCTGCTGTTTTGCGTGCTTCGACTACTTGAGCCAGTATCCAACGTTTTGATTTACTGATTGGTCTGCATTCATGAATACGAACGATATCGCCCGTCTTAGCTTCATTTTTTTCGTCATGTGCTTTGAAAGTTGAAGAGCGGCGTTGGAATTTACCGTATTTCGCATGAGGGACAACATGGAAGACCCGAACTGAAATAGTCTTATCCATTTTGTCGCTGACTACTTCACCCACAACTTCGGCTCGCGCTTTACGCACAACTTTTTTGTCTTCGAGGCCCACAACTTTTTTTACTTTGTCTAGAATACTCATAATCTAATCCTTATTTCAGTTTCGCCGATAGAGCGGTTTTAACTTTCGCAATACTTCTGCGCATAGCCCGAATTTCAAGCGGGTTTGCCACTTGTCCCATCGAGTGCTTCATTTTGGTGTCGAAGAGATCCGTACGGAAAGTTTTTTCTTTCTTTCGTAATTCATCGACAGTCATGTCTTTTAATTCAGCAAATTTCATATCATTACTCCCGAGCAATAAACTTAGTACGTAACGGCAACTTATGCTGAGCCAATTTAAAGGCTGCAGCAGCTTGTTCTTTCGTTACTCCGTTGATTTCAAATAAAATTCGGCCAGGGTGGATATTGGCGATCCATAATTCTGGAGCACCTTTACCGCTACCCATACGTACTTCGAGTGGCTTTTTTGTGATCGGACGATCTGGATAAACACGCATCCAAAGTTTACCGCCACGTTTTACTGAGCGGCTGATCGCAACTCGCGAAGCTTCAAGCTGTCGTGCAGTCAATCGGCCCGGAACAGTCGCCATCAAACCAAAATCACCGAAAGACAAAGTGCTGCCGACATGGGCCATACCTTTGAATCCTGAACGGTGCTGTCTTCTCCATTTAACTTTCTTAGGACTTAACACGTGTTGCCTCCGAGGCTTCTTTAGCCGACATCACATCACCACGGTAGATCCACACTTTAATGCCGATCAATCCGTACGTTGTTAAAGCTTCTGCCGTTCCGTAATCAATATCAGCGCGGAGTGTGTGAAGAGGAACACTCTTCTCGGTGTACCACTCGGTGCGGGCAATTTCTGCTCCGTCGAGACGACCAGCAACCATCACTTTTATTCCACGAACGCCACCGCGAATACCAGAAGCGAGAGCCTTCTTGATACAACGGCGCCAAGACACACGCTTCTCAAGTTGAAGCGCGATATTTTCGGCGACAAGCTGTGAGTCGACATCCGGCTTACGGACTTCTTGGATATTAACGTAAACTTCGCTTGGAGTAAGGCGCTGAATATCGGCTTTCATAGCGTCAATCCCTGTACCCTTTTTACCGATCACAACACCCGGGCGAGCGGTGTGGATGATCACGCGAAGCTTTTTCGCCGTACGTTCCATTTCGATTTTGGCAACGCCAGCATGTTTCAATTTGTCTTTGATGTATTTACGAAGGCGGATGTCTTCATGAAGATACTGCTGATACTGTTGCCCCTTCGCATACCAGCGAGAGTCCCAAGTACGAATAACACCAACTCTGAATCCAACAGGATTTACTTTTTGTCCCACTAATTACCTCTCATCCAAAACAAGCTGTATATGACTCGATTTCTTTTTTACTTCAAACGCGCGGCCCTGAGCGCGAGGACGAAAGCGCTTAAAGTCGGGTCCTTTATCAACGATGACTGTTTTCACATAAAGGTTATCGATATCGATAACTTTCTTTTGTTCTGCATTAGCGACCGCTGATTTCACGAGTTTTGACATGAAGACAGCGGTTTTCTTAGGCATAAACGCGAGAATACGAATTGCTTCGTTCACGTTCTTGCCGCGAATGCTGTCAGCAACTAAGCGTGCTTTCTGCGTTCCGACTCTTACGAATTTGAGATTCGCTCTAACTTCCATGACTATGCGCCTTTCGCCGGAGCATCAGCTGCTTTAGATTCAGTGTGACCACCGAATGTTCTTGTTGGAGCAAACTCACCGAGTTTGTGACCAATCATATTTTCAGAAATATAAACAGGAATGAATTTTTTCCCGTTGTGGACTGCCAACGTCAAACCAACGAAGTCCGGAAGGACAGTTGAGCGACGAGACCAAGTTTTAATCACTTTACGATCGTTGTTTTTCAACGCCGTGTTCACTTTTTTAACCAAGTGATGATCAAGGTATGGACCTTTTTTTACTGAACGAGCCATTCTTACATCCCTTTACTGTTAC
>JAYTDP010000208.1:0-2757 GCA_043735865.1 Bdellovibrionales bacterium | reverse complement strand
GCCGAGTGCAATCGTGCCGAGACAGCCCACCAACGGAAAAACGGCCGACGTAAATGCGGCGTTCACATTGCCCATCCCCATATCGACCATAAACTTGGGGATCCAGAACATAAAAAATGAACGTAAAATGTGAGTGAGAAAACTAAAAACCAAAACTTGCCTGAACAAAGGAACTTTTAAAAGTCCTTTCATGATTTCTAAAGTCGGCCGCGGTTTTCCATTCTGAGTTGAGAAATCCGCGGCCGGTTTTTTAAACCCCGCATTTTTGCCGAATTTAATTCCAGGGAAAACATCTTGCGGACTTTCTTTCGAAGCGAAAAATGAAACGATGGCGATAACCGTACAAATAAGTGCGGGAATATAAAATAATCCCTGCCAAGAAGTTCCCCACGAGATTAAAAGTCCGCAGAAGAGAGCGGTAATGGCCCCGCCAAACTGAAAGTTAATACTGATGAAACCCATCGCAGTGCCGTGATGTTCCGGCTCATACCATTCGCCGATGATTTTAATAATTCCACCCCAACCCATCGAGAGGAAATATCGAACTATGCACCAGATAATCGTGAAGTAGAGGACGCTCGCGTAGAGCGGAAAGATAAAGTTGAAAAGGATCGCGCCGACAAAGCCGGTCATGAAAACTTTTTTGCCGCCAATGCGATCGGCGAGCGGGCCCGTCGTAAATTTGCCGACGGCATAGGCGATTTCAGAAATCGAAAGGATTGCGCCCAATTCGACATTTGAATATCCATACGCTTGACTTAGGAGCGGGAGTGCGACCGACAGATTGCCTCGAACCAGATAATAACCGACGTAGCCGACAAGCATGACCCAGAAGGTGGAGAGTCTCCACCTTTTTAAGGTTACAAGTTGTTGGGGGTTCGGCTCTAGTAAGTCGCGCATCGTACCGGCGGCTTAGGACTTCCTGGAGGTTGCGGGACATTCGACGCTTTTTTGAAAGTGACAGTCCCGACCGAACGAGTAGCAAAGGAAGTAAGTGCCATGCGATTGGCACCCAACGACTTAATGTAAACGTTTTTGTTTTCAGGGCACGCGGGAGTGTGAACCGAAACGCGAACCCAATCCGGCTTCGTTTCATTTATGCAAAGTGAAACGGTTTCGCGAACATCATCTTCAGACTGCACGTAGAAATTATTTTGGTCGTAATCGAATGAAAGCGTCGCCTTAGCAAAAATGTTGGATAACTTCCAAGTTCCTTTTAGTCCGTCAACTCCACCGAGAGAATTTACGCGAGCAAGGGTTTCAGCTTTTTGATTCAGTTCTTGTGGGTTGCGCGCACAAGACGGACGATTGTGGTCGGGCTGGTTTTGCGCGTATGCGGTACTCACCAAAGAGCTAGAAATCGCAAGAATAGTAAGAAAAAGTCTCATGGATTCTCCTTTTCATCGACAGTTGGGACGGACGGGTCTTTACTGGAATAGTGAATACAGCAACGAGCCCAGATTTGGATAGCGCAATATTACTTTTTGACGGCGTCTGTAACACTTGTAACGCGGTCGTCAGTTTTTTATTGGAACACGATCGTAAAAAACAAATCCTATTTGCGTCATTGCAATCAGTAAAGGGGCGCGAACTCGCAACCAAACATGGTATTGACCCTGAACTTCTTGAGACCGTGGTTCTCATTTATCGGGGGCGAGCGTACTTGCGTTCGGATGCCGTAATTAAGGTTCTTGAGCTGCTCGGTGGAGCGTACCGTTTTCTCGCCGCCATTAAAATTCTCCCACATGGCCTTCGTGATGCCTTCTATAGTGGCTTTGCCAACAATCGCTATCGTCTCTTCGGCAAAAAAGACACCTGCCGCGTGCCCTCGGCCGACGAACGCAGTCGCTTTCTCGATTAAATAAAACGGATATGTCCGCCGCGATTTTTTAATTCGGAATACAAGACCGACATGCGGTCGTAGTCGTCCAGAGTTTTGTTGATCCATGCCGCGCGCGAAATTTTATCGACCGGCTTCTGATCGCTCATGAGGTAGCCGTTGCGAACCGCTAGTGTGTAGTGAGTTTTGTTTTCATCCCAACGGACATCCGAGTTGAGGAGTCTTGTCAGCGCTCTTGCTCGGTGGAGAGTTTTCGCCGCTCGCATGTATGCACGTTCAAATTTATCGGCAATGTCGTCGGGAGTTAGAACTTCTTCGGCGTCAGTAGCTTCACCCACGATTTCGTCTTCGACGTCATCATCGCCGGCCGATGCTTTCTCAAGAGCTATCTCTTTTCGCCACAAACGAAATCCAAATGCGAGATGTGACCTCAGGGTCATTTTTTCGAATGGCAGCCTGTGCCGATCGAGAAAAACTTTGTATCCCGCATCAAGTTCATCGTGCTCGTAAAGCCCGTAAAAGATTCGAGTGAGAGCGCCGCGCCCTTCGCGCCAGTCGACGAGCCACTTGATTTCTTCAATCGAATTCGACAATGAGAAGGGCCCGACATCGTGCTCATCATCTTGGTCGAGTGAAACGCTTTCGAATGTACGATTGTAAAACGCCAATTCGCGACGTCCACCTTTGAGGCTGACGTTGTAAGGCGGATCGTGTTTTTTTATTTCATCTGTTTCAGTGACAGCCGCTTCGAGCGCACTGTTGCATTCTTGGATATCCATTTCCCAAGTCTGCGCGAGCATCTGAAGTTTTCGCTTGTCCCGGCCGGTTTGGCCGCGAAAATAACTGTTCACTCGGTCGTAAAGCGAAGTTGCTTTGCCGACGTAAAGAATTTTTCCAGTCTTATCTTTCATTTTATA
>JAYTDP010000207.1:0-3107 GCA_043735865.1 Bdellovibrionales bacterium | reverse complement strand
AGATCCTTCTCAAAACTAAATTTTTCGATGCAACCTTGGCGGTCGCGAAATAAACGCACGCGATCTTGATTGGTCTCGTAGGCGATCGTTTCAAATGTCTGATCTTTATAATCGATGCGCTCGATATTCTGATAATCGTCGTAATGATAGTTGAAGCTCACGATCTTGTTCTCTTTGACGGCGGAGAGATTATCTCCGTCGTATTCGTACTGGATTTGACTTTTGTTCGTCTTGATCTCTTTGATGAAGTTTGTCGATGGATCGAAAGTGACCTGGATAATGTCATCCGTGCTGCTTATGCCTCTCGAGAGTGTCGCTTTGATTTGGGTATTGTTGCCGAGGTATGTGAGGGAGGCTTTTAGATCGGCGCTCGAGATTTTTATGAGGCGGCCTTTTGCGTCGTACTCTGTCGTGGTTTTGTCGGAGGAGGTGATCGTGATTCGGTCTTGAGTTCGTTTATACTGGGAGGGGGAGAAGTTTTCAGGCCCGGACATTTTGCAATCTTCGAGTCGTATCTTCTGGTCACTTAAGAACTCGATCTTTTTCTCAAAGTCGGTGCACCATCCGAACCCAAACCAGCCGAGATAGTGCGATCGGCTGGAGTAATACCGCTTAAAAGCGAGTGGTGGCCCTTCGGTACTATGGAGCGTGAGATCTTTAGCGGTTGTGATAAAGGCCGCGTCCTTCATGTTGACGGCCGACCGTGCGGATGTCGTCAGTGACTGTAGGGCTATGGCTGCAAGCGCGATCTTGACTAGGGTCAGTCGGCGCTTCGGGCTTGGTTGTACGCTTGGTTGAGGTTGTTGGCTTTGCGGCGGAGGCGTTTGGGGGGGCTCTAAATTTGTTTTCATGGTCCCAACCTAAATGCAAAACGCTGTGCCAATGTTTTCATTCGGTTTCGCGTGTGGCTTTTTCGTCTTTGGAGGCTGGATTAGATTTGAGGAGTTTACGTTGCGCGAACTCTAGGCACCCGGGTGTTACGCTTTTTACATAGATAATTTTGGGTGCGCTCGTCGGATTTATGACAGGTGTATTAATTTGAGACGGGGAATAGTGTGGGTGGCGGTACTAAAATGCTTAGGCTAATTCTACTGCCAACTTTGCCAAATGGCCGCCTGTGAAGTGTATGTCGCCAGTCACTTCTTTGGTGGCAAATGACGGGCTGGGTATACTCTCTAAAGATTCAATGTCGTGAGTTTCGATTTCGGCCAGGATAATATCCTTGTGGGTGCCTTCAAAAACATCGACGCTAAACTCACTTGGGCCGTCAGTGTACTTGTAGCGCTTCTTTCTGATTTCGTAGCCGACTAGATTTTTGAGACTTAAATATTCCTGCTCGGTTAGGTAAATATTCACGATAGGTTCGTTGGCGAGCGCCGGCGAACCGTACTTTTTGCAGAGCTTGTAAACGGGCGAGACATTGCCACTCATTTTACGAAGTCGCAGCCGACCACATGAGAGATATTTGTCTTCGATCACGATGTACGGCGAATTCAGCTGTCTAGCGAATTCCTTCGGCGCGAGCCATCTGCGTTCAAACTCTAATTTCGAATATTTTGGGATAGGCATAGAGTGAGGGATTAGTAGCGGATTATTTGCCGGTCACTTTATTAATTTCTTGACGTAAATTTTGCCTTTTGCGCGTGCCTATAAATAGAGTTTATTTTCTATTGATGGAGCTGCTGGCAAGACGAATTTGCGAGGCGGGGCGATGGGTTGGTGTTCCGATAGGGACTGCGTAAATGAGCATTTTTCAAATCAACCGTGACCCGCCGCAAGACATAAAATTTAGGAAAATAAAACACATGATACAAATACGCGTATGCGACAACAAAGTTTGTTTACGAATAGGACATCGAAATTTTCACCATCGACCATGGGTCAGAAAGAGTTTGGCGGCGAATTACTTAAAGGCAAAAGAAAATCCGAACGACCACTTAACTTTAAAATGCCGCTTCATATGATTTTAAGGGGAAATATCTTCCGTTCCGGTTCGCTCGTATGGAACACGAACGTAGTAACGGACACAATCGAAAGGTTTGCAGGTAAGTTCGGCGTTAAGATTTATCAAAAGGCAATCGCCTCGAACCACATTCATATGCTCGTAAAGTTTAAAGATAGGAAATCGTATACTCGATTCGCGCGAGCCGTTGCAGGAGAATTGGCTAGGAAACTCTGTATCAAATGGATTTTGCGACCGTTCACTAGAATTGTGACCTGGGGGAGAGATTTTAAAGCCGCGATTGCTTATGTTGTGCAAAATCATCTCGAAGCGGTAGGGGCGATTAAGTATAGGCCGCGCACGAGAAGAATAAAGAGACGAACAAGAAAAACGATGCAAATTTGATGTTGCGCGAACGCCAAAAAAGTTTTAGTCAAACGCCGCGCAACTCAGCAGAAGCCCGAACTCGCTTACGCGTGTTCGCGCCAACTAAGCCGCGTGATTAAAATTATTCGGATCGTAGGCGAGCGACAGACGGTCGCGGCCATTGTGTTTTGATTCGTACAGCGCGATATCGGTACGCTTCAGCCAGTCGTCGACGGTTTCGTCTTTTAACTTGTGTGAGATGCCCATCGAAATCGTAAAATTAAAATTGTGTGCGCCGTGCGTGATACTCATCGCGCGGACTAACTTAAGAGTAGCTTCGCCCAATGCTACTGCCTGGCTCAGGTGAGTTCCCTCTAAGATAATCGCGAACTCTTCGCCGCCGATACGCGCGACTTGCGCGTTGTCGGTATTAAACTTCGACTTCAATGTCTTCACTAACTCTTTTAAGACATGGTCGCCTGTGTCGTGACCGTACTGGTCGTTCACTTTTTTGAAATGATCGATATCAAGCAAAATTAAACAAGCCGGGTGACCTGGGTCGTCAGCCACTACCGCTACCGAAGCCATTTTTGCATCGAAGCTCTTGCGGTTGAATGCACCAGTCATGTGATCGCGACGACCGTCTTCTTGCGCTTCTTCTAAGCGTTGCTTCATGTTCGAAAGGTTCTTCTGGATGGACGTCATTCGCTCTGATCGGCGCACGTCTTTTTGCGTTTGATAAGAAACATAGAAATCGATAAATTCCCTCGATTTAGAGCGCAGGTCTTCGATCGATTCA
>JAYTDP010000206.1:0-3124 GCA_043735865.1 Bdellovibrionales bacterium | reverse complement strand
CGTGGATTTTTCTGTAACAGTAAATGAAGATTGCAATTTGAGGAGTACGATGTGACGCGGATACTACTGTTTTCGTTGTGTAGTGTTGTTTCTGTTTTGTCTTACGCATCTGTAACCCAGATCCAGAGAGTCCATCTTAGTCTCGGGTGTAATGTGCGGGTGGTCAGTGAAGTTCCTGAAGATCGACATGTCGCAGACATTTTGTTTCTTACCGGTTTTTCCGATCGTGCCGATAACCACAAACCATTGTTTAGCAAATTAGCGTCGGCTGGATACCGAGTTATCAGTTTCGATTACCCATCGCACGGCGAGACCAACTGTTTTGATTTGGATTTTCACAATTTTTCTTCGCTCTCCCGTATGGCCGCTCATATTTTAGAATTACCGCAGTTTAAGTCGAACAAGCCTCTTTATATTTCAGGATGGTCAACCGGCGGACTCTTAAGTTACCGACTCGCGCAGCGAGGCTATTTTCGAAATCGAAATATTGCGGGCCTAATACTTTTGGCTCCCGGATTTTCAGTCTATAAAATTCCTGGCGACAAGGGCCTCGTCACTCAAGCAAGCCTTCTTTCAAATGCACGCCCTCCACATCGTGGTCCGATAAAGCCGGTCAGCCCGCTTCTTTACTTAGGATTCAGCACTTCTCTTATGACTAATTCTGTATTGGCGAGAAATCAGGCGGTACCAAATGTTCCGATTCTCATGATCTTGGGAGACGACGACGCAGACGTTTACGCAAACTCGTTGGCCATTAAGAAGTGGTATCGAGGGCTTGGCGCCCGTGCTACCTGGGCCGAGCGTTCGTTCACGGCCGTGCAATGCGCGGGCGCTAAGCATGAAGTCGACAACGAAATCGAACCTATCGGCAATTCAGTTCGGCAGATGTTTTTAGACTTTGTCGAGGGTAAGCCAATCCGTTCCGTTGAAAGCACACCATGTCGAGTTGTTAGGTAGAGCGCGCTCGATCAATTTTGATTTCGAAATAGACCGCAGGAAAGTGTCTGATTCGCTTCACAACTTTTCTTTTGCTATCCAATTTAATTCTTGACGCGTTTTTTGATCGCACAGTTCAATTATCATCTATTTTACTTTCATCAATTACCACTATTACGAACGACAAAGCTGACGCGCCGATTTGCGCTTATTGTTGCCTATAAACTGTGTCGAATTATTCCGGACATTTTTTGAATTCGACTAGATGCTTCCATCAAAAGTCTAAGTAAAAAATCTCGTGATAGTTTTCTCTCAGGGCAGACACGAAGGAGAAATATGAATGATTTAAAATCACTTCCGGCGCCGGAACTGATTCGCGCAACTGAGAAAGCCGTCCAACAAGAAAGATCATCAACCGCGGAAGTTGTTAGATGCTTTCAGGAAATCTACGACCGGAAATTCTATCTTGAAAGAGGCTTTCCATCGTTCTTCGAAATGGTAACCAAACAATTCGGCTATTGTGCGGGCGCTGCTCAAAGGCGAATCAATTCTATGCGACTTATTCGTGACTTGCCCGAAGTGGAGAAAGAATTGAGCCGGCGAAATCCCCAAAGAGATTTTCGTGAATCAGTTCGGCATTTGAGCGAGGATCGTTTGCGCATCAGCCTTTCGATTTCTACCGAATTAAACAAAAAGCTGGCTCGGCTCAAAAATCTTATGTCACATTCCAAACCGTGTATGGCGACAGGTTTGGCAGTCAAATGACGGTAAAGGTTGCGAATTTGTGGATCGCGCATCTGGCAGGCGATGTTCTTCGAAACATCTTCAGGAGCTTGATCATATCAAGCCATTTAGCCATGGAGGTGAAAACACAGAGGAAAATTTGCGTGTGTTATGTTCAGCTCATAATCGATATGCATGGGAAAATCGGCGAGGGCGTTGAATAACAGATAAAATGGGACTGACCACAGAACAATGCGGCCCACCTACGGAACTAAATAAGAGATTTTGTGATCCGCCAAACCTTACCTCGAACCCAACACCGCATCCAAAGCTTTGTAGCGACGGGTTTGCAGCCCCTCGCGCTCGCTCATGTCGCGCAATCGGTCTCGCAGATCTCGAAACTCGCCGATATTTTCTGCAGTTAAAAATGGCGGGAGTTTCTCGATGGCCGCCAGCGCCGCTTGATCATTTACGCCTAAACCAATTTGCTCGAGAAAGGTTTTCGTAATGAGACCCTGATAAACGCCATTGTCTTTGTATCGCAAAAGAGAATCGCCCGCGACCGAGACGACTCCGTCATCAAATGCGGACTTCATGAGATTAGCAATCGCCTCGAGATTGAGTTCACTTGGCTCGCAGAGATTCATAATTTCAAGGCCGATAATTTCGGCGTCCGGGGTTGCATCGGTCACAAGGTCGCGCGCGAAATTCTGATCATCCGAAGTGGGCGGCCCACGCTGCGACTTCAATGTCTGATAGTAGGCCGTCAGTTCACTTAACATTTGGCTGCGAACATCTTCTAAATACGCGTTCGGTGAAGAGGTATTAAACCCGGCGCACGGCTTTTGAGCCTCCATACACGCGCGGTAATGTTGGTAGGTCTCTGAAATGCTTTGGCCAGAGCGACTATCAGTCGGCACTTCGTCATCAGCAGAAGCTGGCGTACCCGCAAATCGCGCGAAGACTTTCTTCCACGCGCCAGAGCGACTCCCTACATACGTCGAATCACCACCGCCGTGTAAACCTGGAGAAGTCCATTGCCACAAGGTGAGTGCTGCGACCAAACAAACTAGAACCCACATATAATATTTTGATTTCATGGCATGCAATCCGCGCCCGCGTCTCGCAAACACTGAAGGTCGAACGGAAATTGAAATCGAAGAGACAAACTACCATCTGGCATTTTCACAACTTGTTTGCGCAATTCGCGAGTCGCCGCATCCGAAGAAAACTTATACCAAGGCTTATTTTCGACGGCATTTTTGTAGCCTTCATCGTTACGGCGCCATGGAGAATCGGCGGACCAACGGCACACCTTCGAAGGTCCGCCATTGTAAACCGAGTAAGAGGCCTGAGCAGCTTTCGCGTAATCGACAGCACCGCCGGCGAAAATGAGAGCACGGCAAGGGTTCATCCCCGCGTGTCGACCCTGAATCACCTTGATCCACCCTGAGTAGAAAAGGCC
>JAYTDP010000205.1:0-2575 GCA_043735865.1 Bdellovibrionales bacterium | reverse complement strand
ACTCAGCGCGCTTTCGGCATTCCCCTGGTCATCGACTGCAAGCCCATCGATTCCGACGGAACTCGCCGACGTATCGGCATCAAGTTTAAATGAAATTCGGTTGTCTTCGCCGGCATAAGATCCGACCTGGAATTGGAATTCTTCGCCTGAGCCGCTCAGTAATTCCTTCGAGCCGAATCGTGCCACTTTCGCGATACGATCGAACTCTTGAGTCAGCTGTTGAAATTCGTTGTCGAGAAAACCGCGCTCGGTGTCTCCGATAGTATCGCTGGCGGAATTGACCGCAAGCTCGCGGAGCCGCACTAATATATTGTTTTGCTCATTCATCGAGCCTTCGGCCGTTTGAAGCATTGCCGATGCGGCACGCGCATTTGATTCGGCTTGTTTCGCGCCGGCCGCCTGGCCTCTTAAGATTTCAGATATGGCGAATCCAGCCGCATCGTTTTGAGGCGTACTCAAACGCGATCCAGAAGCGAGAGCTTGATAGGAGGACTCCATCTGTCTTTGATTTTTAGAGAGGTATCGTTGAGCACTCAACGACGCGATGTTGGTTCCAATACGTAAAGACACGGACAACCCCCTTGGGTATCGCTAGCTCCTTCCCACGGGAGCGGCGACCTTAGAACGTGCCCAGATCCGGTAGGCTTGCCCCTGGCGTAAACCAGTGGCTAGTTCTTCCGGCGAATCAGGCCTCCGGAGTCACCGGAAGCCGTTACAACAGACGTTAAGTTTCGATTCATTCAGCAGTCATAGAACTCTTCGGCGCACTGCGTCTAGACTTTAGTACTTTTATTGCGCATTGCGTGAAGTATTTGAAACTTATGGTTTTAAATTTTACCGAAAGCTTGTTGATATAAATTTCGCTTGGACTTTGTATCATAACGCAACGGGACTATTTCCGGAGGTAGTCGCGTTGCGTCGATTTCGAATCGAGCCCTCTTTAGGACTCTAGGCACTTTCTAAAGCTCGGCGCTACAGTTCGCCGAGCTTCGCCTTCTTCACCCAGTTATGGATGACAGTGTCGAGAACATCGAGCGAAAGGGTCCCGTTCTGGAGGACCTGCTTATGGAACTCTTTGATATCAAATTTCGCGCCCAACTGGGCTTTCGCGAAGTTGCGAAGTTCGATGATTTTCATCTGACCAATTTTATAGCCAAGGGCCTGACCCGGCCACACCGAGTAACGATCAGCTTCGATTTCGATATCACGAATATCGGCAGCCAAATAAGTCTGCATATATTTGATGGCCTTTTCGCGGCTCCATCCCATGCTGTGAATGCCGGTGTCGACAACCAAGCGAACGGCGCGAAGCATTTCGTCGCTAAGACTCCCCATCATAGTTAACGGGCTCGAAATAAATCCTTCTTCACGACCCAACCGTTCTGAATATAAGGCCCAACCTTCGGCAAACGCATTCGAATTAAACACTTTTCGTTGATACTCAGACAGCTCTTCTTTTAATTCGTATTGCAGCGCCAACTGAAAATGGTGTCCCGGGATGGCTTCATGTAAATAAAGAGTCTCCACCTCATAGGTCGGAACACCTTTTAAGTTTTTAGTATTCACAACAAAGCGGCCAAATGGCTGAAAGTCCGTCGGCATTCGATAACTGCCGGCGGCGTCCTCGGGATTTTCAGATTCGGCCATACGAAATTCTGTTTTGGGCACGAGCGAAAAATATTGCGGCACCTTCGCATCGACGACCTTTTTGTATCTCAAGAAAGCGTCGAACATATCTTTCGCATTTTTAAAATAATATTTGTCGTCATGGACGAGAGTATACAAAAACCCTTTCAACGTACCGGCAAATTTTATTTCGTTTTTTATCTTTTCCATCTCGGCGGAAATTCGCGCGACTTCGCGCAATCCCGTCTTATGGATATCGGCCGCTTTTAAATTTAAATCCGTATGATGCCGAATCAAGTAGGAATAAAGTTTTGCGCCTTGAGGCAATGTTCCGATTCCGTAAGATTTTCGACATTTCGGAATATAACTTTCGCGATAGAACTTATCAAATTTTTGAAATGCGGGAAGAATTCGCTCTGAGATCATCTTTTTAAACCCGGCTCGAAGGTCGGCCTGCTCGGCCTTCGTGATCGAGCTCGGCATTTCTAGAACCGGTCGATAAAACGGATTTTTCTCAAAATCAGTCTCGAGCGCATCTTGATATGTGTTAAGTGCACTTTTTGCGATGGTGCAATTTAAACCAAAGCCTTTTTTCTGAGCCTCCTTCAAAGTTTGAATCTGCCGGTCGACAAAGGGAGGAAAGCCTTCTGAACGCTCGATGAAATCTTCATAATGTTTTTTGCTATCGAAAGGAAAACTTGTGAGCAGCGGGCTCGAGTCATCAATGTAACTGCGGAAGCGATTATCCATTTGCGTGAAATTGTCATAGAGATAGAGTGGTAAATCATAATATTTTAGACCATGCTCAAGATCTTCTTTAAAAAGACGAAAAAGAATTAAATCGGATTCAGTCATTTTCTTTTGGCTCAAAGGCTTCAACTCCTTAAGTGCCGCCTTGCGAATTGTTTTTGCTCGCTCACGCTGCTCAGGAGACAAATAATCGCCGAAA
>JAYTDP010000204.1:0-2069 GCA_043735865.1 Bdellovibrionales bacterium | reverse complement strand
CTATTTATCTCATTATTCTCGTCCTAATGACCGGTTTGGTTTTATTAGGCGCCACTTGGTTTGGTTTCTACCTTGCGCGCCAACTCAGCATTCCGCTCGAGCAGTTGGCCCAGGCGGCACAAAAAGTCGTAAAAGGCGAATACGGCGAAGTCATCATTTCGTCTGGCGCCCCCGAAATTAATCGTTTGATCGGCGATTTCAACACTATGACAAATTATCTGGGGCGATCTGAGCGAGAGATTCGTGAGGCGAACGAAAGCCTGAGTCGCACGCTGTCTCAGCTTAATGAGCATAGTCGCTATGTTGAGGTTGTTCTCTCGCAAGTGACGACGGGAGTTATTTCGGTCAACGAAGAGAATATCATAACCATGGTGAACCGCCATGCAGCGAAACTTCTCGATATTGATCCCATCGAACTGGTCGGCAAGAAAGCTGAACTTGTTTTGTCGAAAGATTACTACCAGATCTTTTCGGATCTAGTGGGTGCTATGCGAACTCACAAAGCGCCAAGCCTACAAAAAGAGATACAAATTTCTGTGAAAGGACGCCCTTTACTTTTGCAAATGACGGTCTCGGTCTTAACAGATGTCGAAGGAAAAGAGATCGGCAAAGTGCTGGTATTCGACGACTTGTATCTCATGTTGTCGGCGCAGAGAGCCGCGGCATGGACTGAGGTGGCAAGGCGAATCGCGCACGAAATCAAAAATCCTTTGACTCCGATCAGTCTGGCCGCTCAACGGTTGCAAAGAAAGTTCGGAGATCAAATACAAGACCCGGCATTTCTCGATTGTACAAAAATGATTGTCGCTCAAGTTAATGACCTAAAAAATCTAGTCAATGAGTTCAGTCAGTTTGCCCGCATGCCGAAAACGAAGCCGGTGTTGAGTTCACTTAATGAATGCTTAGCTCAGGCTCTTCTCTTGTTTCAGCAAACTGAGAATCCCTATCAACTTACCTTTGCGTCAGATGATAAACTTCCACTCTTCTGGTTCGATCCCGATCAAATTAAACGCGTCATTACCAATCTTGTTGATAATGCAGTTGAGAGCGTTAAGACGCAGGCTGACGGGACAGTAAGAGTCGAAACAGCCTACGATGCGAACCTTAAAATGGTGCGCATTACCGTTGCCGACAATGGGCCCGGAATATCGAAGGCATTGCGAAATCGAGTTTTCGAACCGTATGTGACGACAAAACGAAATGGCACCGGGTTGGGTTTAGCCATCGTGAAGCGCGCTGTCGAAGACCATAACGGTTACGTGCGAGCCCTCGAGAATGAACCAAAAGGCACTCGCTTCGTAATCGAGTTGCCTGTTAACGTGACAAACACTGCGATTTTGAATACGGAGAATTATGAGTACCGAAGCTGAGAATAGTTTAATTCGAATTTTAGTTGTCGATGACGAAGAGGCAATTTGTGGAGTTCTTTCGGCTTCGCTAAAAGATGAGGGCTATACGGTTGATGTCGCAAACGACGGTCTCACCGCTCTGAGCGCCGTCTCTGCATTCCGACCGAACATTGTTCTTCTCGATATTTGGATGCCAGGTGAAATCGACGGTATCGAAGTATTAAGACGAGCTCGAATTAATTCTCCGTCGACCCAGTTTATCATGATGTCGGGCCACGGTACGATTGAAACGGCGGTTAAATCGACCAAGCTCGGCGCATGGGATTTTGTTGAAAAGCCTCTTTCCATCGATAAAATTTCAATTCTTATTCAGAATATCACCCAGTTCCAACACGAGCGGAATGAAAAGCTCGCCCTCTTGAATAAGCTTCGTAAAAATATCGCAATGGTCGGCGAGGGGCCAGAAATGAAAGATTTGAAGCAACTCATTGCAAAGGTCGCTCCGGCGAACTCATGGGTTCTAATCACAGGCGAAAATGGAACTGGCAAGGAATTAGTCGCACAAAACGTCCATTATCTGAGCCAGCGCGCGAGCCGCCCTTTCGTGGATGTGAATTGCGCCGCCATCCCTTCGGAACTCATTGAGAGCGAACTCTTCGGTTATGAAAAGGGAGCGTTTACCGGTGCCGACAAACAGAAGAAGGGCAAATTTGATTTAGC
>JAYTDP010000203.1:0-4403 GCA_043735865.1 Bdellovibrionales bacterium | reverse complement strand
GATAAAGATATTCGCCAGCCATTAGTTAAAAAATCCTTAAGCGGAATAGACGTCCCGCGAGTCGTCGTACCTAAGATCGACAATTGGTCTGAGCGATATAAATATGTGGCGCTCGAAAATATTCCAGGTGAGTTTCCGTACACGGCAGGGGTTTTCCCGCTCAAGCGTACGGATGAAGAACCTTTAAGAATGTTCGCCGGCGAAGGCCCAGCCGAACGAACGAATAAGCGTTTTCATTTTCTCTCGCATGATATGCCGGTGAAACGTCTTTCAACTGCTTTCGATAGCGTGACTCTCTACGGGCAAGATCCCGATTTGCGCCCAGACATTTACGGCAAAGTGGGCGAGTCTGGCGTCAGCATTTCATCACTCGAAGATATGAAACGCCTCTACGCGGGATTTGATTTGTGCGACCCGAAAACTTCGGTTTCGATGACGATTAATGGCCCGGCACCGATGATCCTCGCATTCTTCATGAATACGGCTATCGATCAGCAGGTGGAGAAAAAAGAAAATTCATTGGGCCGAAAACTGACAGCGCAAGAATTTGCCGAGACCGCAAAATTCGCGCAATCTCAAGTTCGCGGCACTGTTCAAGCTGACATCTTGAAAGAAGATCAAGGCCAGAATACGTGCATCTTCTCCATCGATTTCGCTCTTAAAATGATGGGCGATATCCAGTCGTATTTTATTACGAACAATGTGCGGAATTTCTATTCGGTTTCGATTTCGGGTTACCACATCGCCGAAGCGGGAGCGAATCCAATTTCGCAACTTGCGTTCACTCTCTCGAATGCATTTACGTTCGTGGAATATTACATCTCGCGCGGGATGAGCATCGACGAATTCGCACCGAATCTATCATTCTTCTTCAGTAATGGTCTCGACCCCGAATATGGAGTTATTGGGCGCGTCGCCCGCCGGATTTGGGCGATCGCGATGCGCGACTTGTACGGCGCAAATGATCGTTCACAAAAGTTAAAGTATCACATTCAGACTTCGGGTAGATCCCTCCATGCGCAAGAGATTGCTTTTAATGATATTCGCACGACACTGCAGGCATTGCTTGCGATCGGCGACCATTGCAATTCCCTCCACACGAATGCGTATGATGAAGCCATCACGACGCCGACTGAAGAATCCGTCAGACGTGCGCAGGCGATTCAGCTCATCATCAATCGCGAATTTGGACAGAGCTTCAATGAAAATCCAATGCAAGGCGGATACTACACCGAGTGGATGACCGAAGCGGTTGAAGAAGCGGTGCTTGAAGAGTTTTTGAGAATCAATGCGCGGGGAGGAGTCCTCGGCGCCATGGAAACCCAGTACCAGCGTGGCAAAATTCAAGAAGAGTCGCTCTATTATGAAGGACTAAAACATAGTGGAGAGTTGCCGCTCATAGGCGTAAATACATTCGTTGATCCGAAGACTCTAGAAAAAGGATATGTGCCGCCGAAAATTGAGATGGCGCGTGCGACTCCACAAGAAAAAGAACTGTGTTTGAAGAGAACCGATCAGTATAAAGTCGATCATTCTCCCGAGAGCCAGAAAGCTCTCGAGATTTTGAAACAGACGGCATTAACGGGTGGGAATGTTTTTGAAGCGCTTATGACGGCTTCAAGATCTTGCACACTTTATCAGATGACACAGGCACTTTTTGAAGTCGGCGGTCAGTACCGCCGCAATGTTTAGTTCAAGCAGCCTGCGAAACCGCACTCTTTGATTTCCATTTGTTCGATTGAAAGCGCTTTGCTAGGGCCTTTGCGATCGTAATTTCCACCGACGTAAGCGTTATGACCGCAATTGCCGATGCTGTAGTTGTTGTCTTTCACGACGAGTTTGTTACCCACGCGGGTGATTTCAATCGACGATTTATCGCCAGCGGTAAACTGAAGTTTGTTACCGACGCGAGTAAAAGTTTCTTCGACATCACACAAGTTAAGGCGTGTGCTCACAACGCTCATCGTGACTACGTAAAAGTCAGTTGAACCTTCGACTAATGAAACGTCGACGTTGTCTTCGCTAGGTGAAAAGCATTCGCCTTGATCCCAAGTTCCTTTGGCGGCTTTGCATTTCGCTTGAGTCGTAGAATCCCAGTCGACAACCATAGTTGCGCGAGAATACGAACCGGCGAAGCGGTTGCCTGGAGTCGCACGTTTTGGTGCTGCGAAAGACGTTGTCGATAACAGGGCTAAAGCAAACATAGCGAATGATTTCATTTTAATACCTTTCGGGATTGTGAGTCCTTTGACTGGAGCAATCGGCAGGCCCTGCCGAGGCCGCGATTCTTTAGATTTGGCAGGAACGGCGTTGAATTTAGTTCAAGTGGCCGGCTACAAGTGACGAAATGGGCGCTTATTTAAATGTGCGCCTATTCGGATGGAGCTACCATATCTGGAGTCATCTCAAGTTCATTAAATTCGCGTGCGGGAAGCCTTTTCTTAAGCCGGTCTAAATACTCGATACGCTTTTTTAGTACATCTTCGATGTAAGTTGTCTTTTCGGCTGCCGTCTCACCCTCAATATATGGAATATTCACGTCGTAATCGAGCCCCTCAATTCGTAGCCGAACTTGATTGGGTGAATTCACAATTCCTGCGATTTCCCACCGCATTCGCTTCGACCGAAGCATGTCCTTGAGTTGGAATCGCTGAGTGTCAATAAATTCGTGCAGATCTTTAAGTGTATATTCTCCTGGAAGTTCATGAAAATTGCGCGATGCGAGCTCTCTCACTCGAGCCTCAATTTCATCCGCACGATAATATTTTTTGTAAAGGCGGTGGAGTGGGAAATTCCCATGCGTGCTGCGAAACTCAAGCATACGGCCGGAATAAACTTTTCGAGCGGAAGGCGCTGCCTCTAAAATATTCTCAATGTGTCGGGAAGATGTATTATGGGTCACTTCGTGAATAATAATTGGGCGCCGGTCGTAAGGAGCAACTCGTTTGAGGCCGATTAAATTGTCCGAGTGTGAAATTCCTGCTGCTTCGTCGGCTCTATCAAGTTCATAAGTCACGATGCCTTGCCGGTCGTAAATATTATCGAGAAGTTCGCGAGTTTCACGCGGCAATTTTTTTGTATCAAGGCGAAGATTCTTACTCTGCTGAAATAAAAATTTTTCGAGAGCTACTTGTGAGGTTAAAGCCGAATCGGGCACGTGCAGGCGTCTGTTTTCGTAGCCGCTCATAGGGACGAGTCGCCCATCACGAAGTCGGGCTTCGGCGCGGGAAATGGAATAGACATCTCTTTCAATTAATGCGGCAAGGCCCCGGATTTGAGCCGAGCGGTTCCCCCCGCGGGCAGGAGCTCGCGTGAGATCCAAAGCCTCGATCCAATATTCGGCGCCGGCGGGTGCGGGTTTCCCGCCTAATGTAAAACGTCCCTTTATTTCGGCCATGTTCGGCGACGGAGGCAATTTTATTCGCAAACCTCTTAAGACTGCCGGATCGGTGTTCTTAACAACGTCTTGAAATGCCGCCTCCGCTTTTTTTAATTTATCGTAGTAAGGAACCGCCTGGAGAGCAGGCAGGTGCGGATCATGAGACAACTGCAATTTCATGACTCCGTTCGGAGAGACTTCGACCGTAAAATTATGTTTATCAAAGTCGCGAGACATTTGGCTCAACTTGCTGCGAGTGCGTTTCTCCAGATCGTGGGTAATATCTATGACATCTTGCTTGGGAAGAGTGACGAGTCTGTCTCCACTATAAACTTGGACTCGCGCTGGCACGTACGTATCTCGCAAGCACGCAAGCCCGTCAGTGCAAACACTCATTTTTAGCAAAACCTCACGAGGTAATTCTTCGATAGGAGTTCCATCTTGATTTCTAACGACAGTTGAAATGTCATCACCGCTACTTGCTGTTTCAACCTGGTAGCCATGGCTTTCGAGAACTTTGGTTCGTGCACCAATAGAGCGATCCATCAAATTTCTAAATTCATTTGTCGATGCACGCTCCGCATCTTGAGAGGCCGTCACAACATTTCCGAAGTCACCGTCGAACACTGTCGTGTTGTAAGATAAATTTCGGCCGTTTTGCCCGCACAGATCTGATCCAAAACAAACTGTGTCTTCTGTTTTGAGTGCAAGAGGAGTTCGTGTGCCATAATATTCGATTCCGAAACTTCTCGAGTAATCGATATACTCCATTATTTCTTCAGCGTTGCGCAGCTGTTCTGCTTTCGGAATTAAGCGTCCCTGAGGCTTGATAAAATCGTCGTAGAAAAGAAGTTTTTTTATCGCATCTTCAGGCGACGCGCTCTTGCTGACGATCTCGGCGACCTTCGGATTAATTCGACCTGAAGCATCGATAATTTCTGTTCCCTTATAACGATCGCGAATTGTTTGGTGGAGAGACTTCGCGCGGTTGAAAACCGTCTCGAGCTGCGCCTGCGTCGGTCGG
>JAYTDP010000202.1:0-10050 GCA_043735865.1 Bdellovibrionales bacterium | reverse complement strand
AGATGCTTCAAGAAATAGAAAGTATTCCCGCCGGCGAGATAAATGACATCGCTCTTGAGCGCCTTGTTCATTTCTTTCACCATGAAATCAGAATCCACTGCGAAGTAGACAAATTTCTTGATACCGAAACTTTTGTAGCGCCTTTTTATTCTTTTAAAATAGAACTCGCCGTTGTCATGCGAATACGGAATATAAGTGAGCGACTTGGCGCGCTTGCCTTTTTTCATTGTCATGAACGCTTCGTGAAGTAGCTCGTTGGACTTATTCTGCCCGCCCGAGTACATCACAAGTTTGCGTCGAAACTTTGCTTTGATCTTCACTTTTGCTTTCAATTTTCGAGCCACGTTGCCATCCACGAAGTTGTTGATAACTCTTCGGAATGTTTGAATTAAGTCTCAAGAACTTACCAGCTCGACTTGACCCTCGGGAAATTTGGCTGCGACGAAGGTCGAGTCGCGGACTTGGACTTTTGTACAAGGTAAAACCCGACCTAAAACAAGCTGCTGATTTTGCCGATAAGGAGTTATGAGCGCTACAGTTCGCAAATTCATAACCCGCGCGCCTCGCTATACTTTAAGGCCGAACGACAATCGTCTTATGCGATTCGCTCACCTCGAAGAAAAAGGCGTGGCGCATACGACGCAGTTTATCGATATTTCGATGACGGGTCTCGCTTTTGTAGTGGACGGCCAAACTGCACCTTTTCTTTTTGAACAAATTAAAATTGAAGTTCCTCTCGATGATGGAAAAACCATTGCCTGGTGGGCAAAGGTGATTCGCGTTGAGGCGTATGCTCCATACAAATGGTATATGCCGGCAGAACTTTTCGAAGGGCGCGAAGATCGCGTGATGGTCGCGGTCAATTTTGAAGGACTTCCCCCTGGCCACGTCGAAAGAATTAAACGCTCATTAGATCGCAAATTTGTCGAAGTTTCGAAAGAGAAACGAGCGCAGCATTTGCGAAATCTTGCGATGCTTTGGGCCCGGTACTCGTGGCAATTAATTTTCTTTTTCGGTTTGATTATCGCGACTTTCGCGGCTCTCTGGTACCTCGCACAGCCGGGTGAAAATTATGGCCCGAAAGGTTCGCCGTGGGGCGAGCGATTCAAAGGTACTATTTTTGAAAGTGGTAAGTGGTAAGGCGCGCGGTTCTCTGACGCTTAGTATTTAGCGCTTAGATCTTTAATTTTACTACGGACTAGCTCCATCACGCACAGCCGAGCGAAGCTTACAGCATCAAAAAGAACTAATTCCCCTGCAAAAACAGGCATTTAAATTGACAAAATGATACTGCCCCACTATTCAGATGACATGTACCAAAAGCGAAACCGATTTCAATTGAACCTCCTCTCAAAAAGCGATTTGCGGTATGTAAAGACCTGGAGTCACGGCGGGCAAAAATTCAAAAAACGCCGCAAAATTAAACGCCCGTTGATAACCGGGAAAACGACTCACGTCATATTCAAATCCGCAAAAGCGAAAGGTCGCCTGAGCCTTCTTGCGCATAAGCTGTTCGTTAGCGGACTCTTGAAAAAATTGGCGCGTAAATATTTTGTCACAATTCAAGATTCTATCAATATGGGAAATCACATCCATCTAAAGGTAAAATTCAAAGACGCCGAGCGCTTTCAAAATTTTATGCGCGTATTTGCCGCACTTACTGCGAGACAAATTACGGGAGCAAAAAAGGGTGTTAAATTCGGCCGATTCTGGGACGGCCTCGTTTTTACTCGAGTCGTTCACAGTAAATTCGACGAACTACAGTTAAATGGGTATCTCGCGGCAAACTTGCACGAGAGAGACTGTGGAGTCGGTGCTCGCGAGCATGTGCTCGACGAATTCAATCAGTTTTTGAGAAAATTAAAAGGCGTTCGGGCGGCGCCGTCCTGACGTCGGGAAAATAGGGTATATGGCTCAGCATTTGTTCTGACAGATACTCGAAACTGGCGTCTATTGTTTTGCAATATTTCTAACCACAAAAAAAAGCGAGATGAGCCTATAAAATGCCACCGACACTAAAACTTTAGCGGCGCAGCAGTTAATTTCGCCAATTCCAAACGACGTAAGAACTCACCGCGCGGTAC
Source organism: Bdellovibrionales bacterium (assembly GCA_043735865.1). GTDB lineage: Bacteria > Bdellovibrionota > Bdellovibrionia > Bdellovibrionales > UBA1609 > CAYHVK01. The sequence continues at coordinate 7,966 of JAYTDP010000202.1, read as the reverse complement.
ATATTTTCCGCCTAGAGCTTCGGTCACCGGAGTTATCATTTGAATATCCATCCAGGTAAGGCCATTGGCCTGAAGCATTTCAATTGTCGAAAGTAATGCTACCTTAGAAGCATTCGACTCGGAAAAGAACATGCTCTCGCCCGAGAAAACGCCCGCGACGTAGACGCCGTACAAGCCGCCAACAAGACGGCGGCCGTCGGCGCGGTCAAGCTTCGAATCTTGACTACCGCTGAGATGGGAACTCCCGCTCTTGCGACCGCGTGGCTCGCCCGAGTCGTCGTGCGACCAGACCTCAACCGAGTGTGCGTAACCGGCAGCGTGGAATTCTTCATACGCACGAATCAAACCCGAATTAATCCAAGTGCCTTCTTGTCCCGGGCGCGGAACTTCTGAACAACGAAGCATGACGTCGCGAAAGCAGGTGTTGAACGTTACTTTGAAAGGCGACGCACGCACAAATTTGCGTAAGCTCTTTCCCACGTGGAGTTCAGAAAAATCCAAAACTCCTCGCGGATCAGGAGAATACCAGAGTGTGGGTAATTCCGGATGCGGCCACGGAAAAATGCCAAAACTGTAGGCTTCGAAAAGTGTGGACACATTTAACTGATCGCCCATGGCGACGATGCCGTCGATCGATTCAATTGCAGGATCCGGGAAAACGCGGCGCTTTTGCTGGTAGAGCTTTAGTGCTTTCATCGGGAGAAGCTTTCATCGGAATGTTGCCTCGAAGTTGCGCCGCAATGCCTTGGAGCTCCAGCAGCAAAACCCACCGATTACTTCTTCTTTTTCGGCGCCGAAGCCTTCAAAGAAGTTTTCTTCTCGCTCTCGTCGAGCATCTTATTAATCTGGCAATTATCGCAAACGCCGCAGGCAGGCCGCTTTTCGCCGAAATATTGATAAATTGCCTGCATTCGACAGTCTTCGGTGTCGATCCATTGAACGAGCGTTAGCAATTTCTGCTGCTGACGTTTCAATCGCAAGTCGCGAAATTCATCGGCCAATAAAGCATCATCGAGAGGAGCCAAGATTTTCCAACCGTCACGCTCGAGCATATCCCATGAGCGCAAAAGCCCGATGGCCGTCTCGACTCTGAAATCGCGTGAATTATAAAAATTCATTTCACTGCGCAAGAAATTTTCACCTTCAGATTTGACACGCAACTGATTTGTCTCGATCACTCGGTAAACTCGGCGAATAAAATTTGCATCCGGATTCGCCCACTTTAAGAAATCCATTTGAATCGAAACATCGTCTTCGTCGAACATCAAAGTACACGTCGACTTCAAACCGTCGCGGCCGCTTCGACCGATTTCTTGAAAATACGCTTCCATCGACGACGGAATTTCTCCATGAATCACTTGGCGCACGTCGGACTTGTCGACTCCCAAACCGAAGGCCGGAGTCGCCAGAATTATATCGCTCTCCCCTTTCAAGAATCTTTCTTGTGCCCCTTTACGATCGCGATCATTTAGCTGCCCGTGATAAACTTCAAAGCGAACGTTTAACTTGGCCAGGTTGCGCGCGAATTCGTACAAAGACGAAATCAAAGAAAAATAAACGATGACGGGCTTGCCGTTCGCGTGGAGCAAACCGATTGTATTGCGGATTTTTTCATCCAACCCGCTCACCTCAAGAACGTTGACTGAGAGATTCGGTCGCTCGAGCGAAGTCTTGACGAAAAAATCGCTACCCGGCTCAACTTTATTGGCAATCGGAGCAAACTGGTCATCCGACGGAACATTTAAACCTAAACGCTCTACAATTTCGGCTTCGACTTCGGGAGTCGCCGTCGCCGTCAATGCCAACGTTAAAGGATTGTTCAGAAGTTTTCGTATTTCTCCGACACGCGCGTACTCAGGCCGGAAATCATGACCCCACTGCGCAATGCAGTGAGCTTCGTCGACCGCAAATAGAGAAATTTTCGCGGCTTGAACTGCCTCTAAAAATTCAGGCTTTCGAAATCGCTCTGGTGTTACGTAGAGTATTTGCAATTCGCCGGCGGCTAACTGCTTCTGCCGTTTCTCGCGCTCCTCGCGCCCGATCGACGAATTAATGAAGGTCGCCTTCATACCAAGCGCCCGCAATTTATCGACTTGATCCTTCATCAAAGCGATCAAGGGCGAAACCACCAAAACCGTGCCTGGCAACACTTGGCTCGGCAACTGATAGCAAAGCGACTTGCCGCCGCCCGTCGGCATGACGAGCAGCCCACTCCGCCCTTCTAAAAGGTACGAAAGGACCTCAGACTGCGCGGGCCGCAGGCTCGAGAGTCCGAATTTTTCTTTGAGAACCGATAAAAGTGGAGCAGACACCCCAACCCCTTGAAATAAAGAAGTATTTTATGCTACATAATCTGGTCTTAGCAAACAGATAAATTTCTCTTTTAACGAGTGCACTGGTGCACTAGCAGCGAGGCTTCGAATGGTAGGCAAGAATTGGGATGTAAACGTTGTCCGAAATATCGGTATTTCGGCTCACATCGACTCAGGTAAAACAACTCTGACTGAGCGTATTTTATTTTACACCGGTCGTATTCATGAAATTCATGAAGTTAAAGGTAAAGACGGCGTTGGCGCGACAATGGACTCGATGGAGCTTGAGCGCGAGCGCGGAATCACGATTCAGTCAGCAGCCACTGCTGTGACTTGGAAAGACATCGCCATTAACATCATCGATACTCCGGGCCACGTGGATTTCACAATCGAAGTTGAGCGCGCACTTCGCGTTCTCGATGGTGCGGTTCTCGTTCTTTGTGGAGTTGCCGGAGTTCAATCGCAATCCTTCACGGTCGATCGCCAAATGCGCCGTTATAAAGTTCCACGTCTTGCATTTATCAATAAACTCGATCGTTCGGGTGCGAATCCATTTCGAGTCACGGACATGCTTCGCGACAAACTTGGACACAATGCTGTGATGATGCAGATCCCGATCGGTAAAGAAGACCAACTTCTTGGCTGTATCGATCTTGTCAAAATGCGAGCTTTCTATTTCGAAGGTGAAGCGGGAACAACGATTCGTGAGACTGAAGTTCCAGCTGACTATCATGATGATGCGAAAAAATATCGCCAGATTATGATTTCAAAAGCCGCGGATTTCGACGAAACGCTCGCTGAAAAATTCTTGATGGAACAAGAGCCGACCGAAGCCGAAATCAATGCGGCCGTTCGTAAAGGTTGCATCAGCCTTGCGATGACTCCAGTTTTCATGGGTTCTGCTTTCAAAAATAAAGGCGTTCAATTGCTTCTTGACGGAGTTCGCGAGTACTTGCCGAACCCAACTGAAGTTGTGAATCAAGGTTACGATCAAAATCAAAATGAAGCGCTCGTGAGCCTCGAAATCAATCCAGACAAATCATTTGTCGGTTACGCATTTAAACTTCAACAAACCCAGTTCGGACAGTTGACGTACATTCGTCTCTATCAAGGGACTTTGAAAAAAGGCGATTTCATCGTGAACATGCGCGATGACAAGAAATTAAAAGTCCCGCGCGTGGTTCGCATGAACTCCGACAAAATGGAAGATGTGGATGTTGCATACGCCGGAGATCTCGTGGCGCTCTTCGGCGTCGACTGCGAAACCGGCGATACTTTCACTGATGGAGCGGCAAAAATCACCATGACTTCAATGTTCGTACCGAATGCAGTTATCTCGCTTGCGGTTCGTCCGAAAGATAAATCAGGTGATGCGAACTTTACGAAAGCACTTAATAAATTCCGTAAAGAAGATCCGACATTCAAAGTTCATCGCGATGAAGAGTCGAATGAGACCATTATTTCAGGAATGGGCGAACTCCATCTCGACGTTTACATGGAGCGCATGCGCCGTGAATTCGATTGCGAAGTGATCTCGGGCGCGCCGCAAGTTGCGTATCGTGAGACGATCTCACATGCCGCTGAATTCGATTACACCCATAAAAAACAAACGGGTGGTTCTGGTCAGTTCGCAAAAGTTGTCGGTCAGATTTCTCCACTTCCTCCAGGATCAGATAAGAACTACGAGTTCGTTGATAATATCCGCGGCGGTAAGATTCCGATCGAATACGTACCGGCGGTTGATAAAGGTTTCCAAGATCAAATGGCGAAAGGTCCTTTGGTTGGATTCCCGATCGTGAATATCAAGTGCGAATTGAACGACGGCTCTTACCATGATGTCGATTCTAGTGAGATGGCATTTAAGATCTGCGCGATGGCGGCTTTCCGTCAGGCGTATGAAAAAGCCGGCGCGATCGCTCTTGAGCCGATGATGAAACTCGAAGTTGCGGCACCTGAAGAATTTCAAGGTGTGGCGATGGGTCTCGTGAATCAGCGTCGCGGTATCATTCAAGGTTCGACTTCGAATGAGACCGGATCAACGATCATCAATGCCGAAGTTCCGCTTTCTGAGATGTTCGGATTCTCCACCGTGATTCGCTCCGCGACTCAAGGTAAAGGCGAGTTCACGATGGAATTTGCGCGATACGCTCAATGCCCGCGAAACATCCAAGACGAATTGGCGAAGAAGTACCAAGCGAAGCGAGCGGCTGAACAAAAATAGGTCGCTTCGACCATCGTCAACGCTCTATAGATATAAAAGGAGCTATTCGCGATGGTCGCAATTTCCGCAGCGTTTTGCGGTTTCGCGGGTCCAAAAGACGTGTGTCAGAGTCTTTGATCCATCTTGGTTTTGGCGCTCGTAGTAAGCACTCTGGCCGTCACTCTGGTCTTTCATAAAATCGCCCCAAGACTTCGGGTCGTCGCTGGTATCTGCGACCGTTGCCGACGATGGCACTCGCGCAGCCGAAGCCGCCAATGTCGTCGACGAATCGACATGCGCATAGATAATATTGAGTTCATCAAAATCGTGAGCGTTCGGCCGGGTGCTTGCGACACTCGTGGCATTTACACCGGTGTTCGAAAAATAATCCATGCAAGAATTTTGCGAGCTACCGTCGGTCGACTGATGGTCGAGACCGAAAGTATGAGCCACCTCTTGGCATATAACATGAAGTTTCTCATTTGGGTTATTGTAGGTGGCCGTACTAAAATACGAGTCATTCATTTTCGCCGTGCCTTGCGTGATGTGTTCACCAGATATATTGATTGATGCCAAACCCAGCCATCCATTATTGCCGTATTTAGAGTTACAAACTTGAGTGGTACCCGCGACCATTTGGCACCGCTTGAGACTCGAAGTTCCTACGACGATTGCAGTCAAGAGCGGGGTCGAAGTTGCCCCGAAAGCAGCCGGGCTATTCCAATCGGCCGATGTCATTCCGAGAAGCGATTTCCAAGAGCCGGTGGTCAAATTATCGCCCACCTTCAAAGTGACCGGAGAAGTGGTACGGGCCCAATGATAAATATTCCAGCTATGGTTGGCCGGCGTACGCTGCCCCTCGATATTTGCGTGTGATGCGATATTATTTTTTTGCATTGAACTGCAGGCCGCTAGTTGCAGACCTAGAATTACCAGTGACAAAATGCCGATGGCTCTATAATTTTTCATTAGTTTCTCCATTGTTTCGTTGGCTTCATAATAAACGGTAATTATTGATGCGAGTACTGGCGACAACAAATCTAGACAGGACCTTCAATCGGGCGCTAAGTCACATGGGAAGGTAACCCTTACCCAAAAATGGAAAATTGTTACCCTCGGCGTCGCATTTCTAGCCGCGACGATAGCCGAAATCGTTCATATACCCTTTGATTACGGCACTGAAATTGCCTCATACTCCTTTGATGACTCAGCCAAAACCATTTCAAGATACCGTCGTAAAGGCTATTTCGGAGCGTAAAAAAACGAATCCGGCCTACTCGCTTCGCCATTTTGCGCAGACCATAGGCGTGACTCCATCGCACCTTTCGATGATTTTAGAAAAAACAAAATTTCCATCGCCCGAACTTGTGACCCGAATTGGCGAAGCCATTGAAGTCGCTTCAGAGACAATTGAAAAATGGCAAAAAGAAATTCGCGAACAGAAAAAAGCTTTTTTCTTTCATGGTGCGACTCCTGCTTACAATGAATCGTCGGTCGGTACTCAAATCAATAGCTGGTACCATTTAGCGATTGTCGAACTTTTTAAAACGAAAAATTTTAAATCCGCATATAGTTATATCTCGGAAGAAATCGGTCTCGATTTGCAAACGGCTATTGAAGCCGTGTCTGCCCTCGAGAGAAATCAAATCATTTCGACTGAGACGACTCCGTGGTCGGTGACGGTTTCATCAAACTCCCTCATGGAAATTCGAACGGCGATCGAAACGCGCGAAATGCAAAAAGATCTTCTCGAAATCGCGATCGGAGCAATCGATAATGTTGACGATGAAGATCGCGATAACACATCGGTGACGATGGCGATTCAAAAAGACAAGCTCGCTGAAGCCAAAGAAATGATCAAAAAGTTTAGTCGCGAAATGGCGGAGTTTTTAAAAGCGGAAGATGGTAAAGCCGACGAGGTCTATCATTTGACCGTGGGTCTTTTTCCGACGAAAATCCAAGACGAAGAATAGGCCTCTAAGCAGGCAGTGCCGCTAAATATTGCGTGGCCGCCAACATCAGAACAGTCAGCACGAACAAGATAAAAAAGACGTAACGGGTCTCCATGGACCGCTTATTCTCTCTGTTGTCTGGTTGCATTGTGCCTCCCGCATTCTGACCCAACACTAGACAGAGCATTTCTTATGCCATAAAAGTGGTGTCATCTCGCGCGGATAGGTAATTTCGCCGAGCTCGACTTTGACCGAGGAGCCCCTGTGGACCGCATACAATTAGCGCAAAACCTATACAAAGCGTCCTACCTTACTGGTGACTTCTTACTGCGATCCGGACAAAGGTCGAAAGAGTACTTCGATAAGTACCGGTTCGAATCTGACCCTAGACTCTTACGTGAAATTGCTAAGCACATGGTGGCCCTGCTTCCTAAAGGCATCGACGGTATTGCAGGCCTCGAAGTTGGCGGCATCCCAATCGCGACGGCACTGAGCCTAGAGACCGGCCTTCCGGTTTGCTTTGTACGCAAGGAGGCTAAAGGCTACGGCACTTGTCAATTTGCCGAAGGATTTGAAGTTCACGGCAAAAATCTTTGCGTGATCGAAGATGTCGTCACGAGCGGTGGGCAAGTTATCATGTCGACTCAAGACCTTCGTAAGGCGGGCGCAATTATCAAAAACGTAATTTGCGTCATCGACCGCGAGCAAGGCGGGCGCGAAAAGTTGGCAGCAATCGATCTCGAAATGAAAGCGCTTTTCACAATGACGGAATTAAAAAGCTAACCCATACTGAACGTATGAAAGCTCAAATTTTTCCATTCTCGAAAACTGATATCGGCCCCGAACAAGTTTGCTTCGTTTATCATGAGCAAAAGATCTTGATGATGGGAGATCGCCTCCCCACTCGCGGAGAACTTGAAATTTCGCCGGATCCACAGTCGGCCGTTTTTAAAATGCGCGAGGGCTGGGCGCTGTCTGGTGCAGAGATTGCGAAGAAATCACGACCAGGCAAATTGGAATTTCGAAATTTAAAGGAAATCATGACGGTATTTGCGATTCCCGTCGCTAAAGATGCGGCGATTGGCGCTCAACTTGTGAACTGGGCTGACGTTTCAAAGTTTTGCGGCTCGTGCGGAAAAAAATCCCAAGTCGCGCCTAAAGATATTGCGAAATATTGCGGCGAGTGTGACTCGACAGTTTACCCAACTCTAACTCCGGTCGTGATCGTGCTCGTTCGGCGCGGAAAAGAAATTCTTCTCGCAAAAGGTCTCACTCCAAAAAAATTCTACTCCTGCCTCGCTGGTTTCGCCGAACCAGGTGAAACTCTCGAAGAGGCTATCCGCCGCGAAGTAAAAGAAGAAGTTGGTCTCGAAGTGAAGAATATTAGATATTTCGGTTCGCAGCCTTGGCCATTCCCGAACAATTTGATGGTTGGTTTTACAGCTGATTGGATTGCTGGAGAAATTAAAGTCGACGAGACTGAACTCGCTGATGCTCAGTGG
>JAYTDP010000201.1:0-3039 GCA_043735865.1 Bdellovibrionales bacterium | reverse complement strand
GAATGACGTGCCCGATAATGAAGAACTGTAACCGCTCTTAGTGAGTCCGTAGACCCCCGTATCGGGAACATAAAGATCCACACCGTCTCCACGATTCGAATAACTTGCGAGACTGCCTCCGGCGGTTGAGCTGCCAACCACTAATACTCCTTCGTCCGGAGATGCGTATCTAGGGACCCCATCTCCTTCGTTCGAAGCTGAAATAACAAAAACAGTTCCGTAAGTCTTTGCAGTTTCTTGAATAGCTAAGCGAATATTGGCGTCGGCAATGATCGGGTGGAAGCATTCATGATCCGAACTGCCGCTACACGGGCGCGCAATCGCAATGCTTAAATTGACGGCGTCCATACCGAGACGGCCGAACTCGCGTATCGTATTTGCGATTTGCGCCGCATTCACTTTGCCTTTTATGTACGTCATTGCACGGTACGTAAACTGGGCATTGAACGGTGCAGCCCCCGCGATGCCGACTCCGTTTCCAGATTGTGCGGCCATGATTCCTAACACGTACTGCCCGTGTTTAATGTCATTACTTCCAACATCGCTGCCTGGAGCAATCTTCTGAGACAAATCTTCGTGAAGATCATTTGCAGTACCTTCATCGATAATACCGATTCGGACCGGAGATTTTAGAAATTCGACATCGTTTATCAAAACCCGATATGCGTCTTCGGCGGATATTATTTGTAAGAAAGTCTGTTTCTTATAAAGAGGATCATTAAAGTATGAGGTCGTGCTCGATAAAAATCCTACTTTAGGCTCTGCATCCGGCAAAGCGAACACTTCTGTTTTTGGATAAGCAAAATGGGCGGGAGTCGCCAGGGTCGAGACAGCGGCGACACATTGACTCAATCTTTGCAGTTCTTCTAACCTGGTCAAGTCGGTTGGCAAATTCACAGTTTGAGCAAATGCAGTTTCGTGTTGCACGACTTCGATCTTCTGTTGGAAAATGGCTTCTAACTGTTTCGCAATTTCAGGAGATTCGTGGCAGCCACCTCGAAAGGTTAAAAAGACCTCTTCGCCGACTTTCAATGTTTGGGAGTATGAAGGGGTCGCAAAACCCCATGCAAAAGCGATCAACCAGATATGTTTTTTCATGTAAGCGAGGATAAGAAGCAGAGCATAATCTTGTCAACGGAGTGGCCTACCAGCCCGTAAAGTGAAAAAAATGTGCTGGATCAAATGAAAATCAAACATTGGTCGTTCGGTCTTGGTATAGACTGCAGCTAATGAAGAAATCGCTAGTCACTTACGTCATCGAAGATGAGCTCGATATTGCGGAATTAGTCCGATTTAATTTAGCTCTCGAAGGTTTCCAGGTTGAGACCTTCGCGTCGGGCGAAGACGGACTTAAAAGAACGCTCGAAAAACCGTGCGATATTCTTTTACTCGATCTCATGTTGCCAGGAGTTGACGGGCTCGAAGTCTGCGCCAAACTGAGGGCAAATCAGGCGACGAAAAAGCTTCCGATTATAATGATGACGGCAAAAGGCGAAGAGCAAGACGTCGTCCGCGGACTGGAGATGGGGGCTGATGATTATGTCACTAAACCGTTTAGTCCTAAAGTGCTCATGGCGAGAATCCAGGCGGTACTCCGTAGGGCCGAACGACCAACCCAAGAAGATAAGAATGCTTTGACTAAGGCCGGCCTTACAATTGATCCGGGACGAGTCGAAGTTTTTGTTAACGGTGCGAAAGTAGACCTGACGCAGTCTGAGTTCAAAATTTTGCAATTTCTTGCGCAGAGACCCGGATGGGTTTTTACACGCACCCAGATCGTAGAAGCCATACGCGGCGAAAACTATGCGGTTACAGACCGAACGATTGATTTTCAGATGGTTGGCTTACGAAAAAAAATGGGCGAGCTTGGGTCGCTCATTGAAACTGTGCGCGGGGTAGGGTATCGATTCAAAGATCTATGAAGCGATACTTTTGGCAAACCTTTATCAGCCTAACGTTCTACGGACTTGCGACGGCCGTCGTCTTTAGCCTTTTATTATTCAGCCGGCTCTCAGAAAAAGAATCAATGGTAACCCTGGTTGGATTTATTTTGGCCATGGGATTTTTGCTGACGCTTCGCCTTACAAAGCCTTTCTCGCAGCTCGAGCGACGCTTAAGAAGAATGGCCGCCAGTGACGCGATTCAAATCGCGTCTCCGGAAAAATTCGATATCATCGATTTAGCGAAATCTCTAGATCTTATAGCCAAACAACTCCGGTCACGAATTGAGATTACGCTGACGCAAAAAAAGCAGCAAGATGCCGTATTCTCCTCGATGGGTGAGGGTGTAATTGCGCTCGACAGCTCGAAACGAATCATTGAGTTGAATAAAGCAGCGGCGACAATCCTCAAATTAGATCCACATTCCGCGCGCGGCCACAATATTGTCGAGCTCGTGCGAATCCCCGAAATCATCGACCTCATTGAAGATACGTTGGTATTCCGAATTGGCGGGGAGCGCGACATTGAAATCTCGAATGGAGATGCAAGATTTTTGCAGGTTCGCGCGCGCCCGCTTTTGTCAGGCAGCGATTCAACGACGGGTATCGTACTCGTGCTATCTGACGTCACCCGCTTGAATGAGCTCGAAGGTATGCGAAAAAACTTCGTGGCCAACGTCTCCCATGAGCTACGAACCCCTCTAACTTCGATTCAAGGATTTGCCGAGACACTTTTGAATCCGGCGGTTACAGATATCGGCGAGGTGAGGAAGTTCACCGCGATTATCCAAAAACACGCGACCCGACTTGGGCAAATTATTGAAGACTTGCTGACGCTTTCGCGACTCGAGCGTGAAGAAGATGTGCAGTCGATCGATAAGAAAATTGAGGCTCTCGAAACCCCTCTGCTTGATGCTGTGCAACTCTGTGAAGTAAAAGCAAGCCCCCGAAGTATTCAACTTCTTGTCGAGTGTGACCCGTCCATGAAGGTTCCAATGGATGCGCATCTGATAGAGCAAGCCGTTGTGAATCTAGTTGATAACGCCATTCGCTATAGCGCGGAGGGCAAGCTTATTACAGTGAAAGGCCTGCTTCGCGG
>JAYTDP010000200.1:0-7131 GCA_043735865.1 Bdellovibrionales bacterium | reverse complement strand
CGAAAGCTGATTCAGGCCAAGAAAATGTTTCTGTCTTAAAATTCGACAAGACTTTCTAGACCACCAAGACCTGAACCTCGACTTAAACTGAGTCGCGCCTAAACCGATAAAACAGAGTGTTGCGAATCCTCTTCCTTTTTATTTCGTCCATTGGCGGTTTATCACTGGCTCACGCGACTGCGTCTGAAGATGCGTTCGTAAAGGCCAACCCCTGCCCTAACGGCAAAAACGATTGTTTTTATTATCGGCGCGTTCTGAATCCCAACGTGCAAGGTGCTGGTCGATATCGCCAAGTTCTTATCCGGGCTGAAGTAATCCGCGAAGGTGTTGAGAGTAGCGATCTCGACGTCATTTACAAAAGTCCCGACGTCGAAAGATGCCGGGTCCGAGCATGTCGAGACAATATTCCAAAATCAGATTTGCAATTGGCCAACAGCCGAGTCGCCACTTTAATGAATGTGGCAACTATGGGGCTCTACGAAGTCGGCGTGGACTACCCGAACTGCTCCGTCTGCCGCAATGAAAAGTTGAGTGGCGATCACATCCGAATTCAGTTGCCTGCACCCGTTCAATCAAATCAAATCCCGCCATACTCTTTGACTGCGGCACAAGGGTACTTAAACGGGATTTCACGTGAGTACAGACGTACTGACGGACCTAATGCAAAAGAATACAGAACCGAATGTGCGGGCTCACGCCTCTTAAACGCAAGCCTGCCAAATCTTCGGGCGGCGCAAAACGCTTTCTTTGTTCCGGCGGCAACGATCGCCTGTCTAATAGGCCAAGAATCGAAATGGAATCCAAGCTCAATTAGCAGCACAGGTTACAAGGGCCTTCCGCAAACCGATCAACATACAGTCGATACTTTGATGAATCGCCTCGACAGAAAAAGCGATGCATTTGATCCCGAGCTCTTTTGTATGTGGAATGCGTACATGCCGAATACCAGTCCATCTGTCATAAACCTGAACAATATGTATAGCGCTCATCCAGAAAAACTGACTCAAGCACAATTGCAAAGAATGGCAAAAATTAGCATCGCGTTCGTTGGACTTTCTCTGCGGCAACAAATGAATTTGCGCGTATCAAATGCCCGCATTAGATATGGAAACCAGGCAGCGGGAAAACTACAAAATACGCCGACGGCCCTTGCAATGGCGATGGTGGGATACAATGCGGGCCAAGGTAATGCGGACGACATTCTCCCGCCAGCCGCTTATCTTGGAAATAATTCGAGAAATCCCAATTACAATGACTTATCGTGGTCGCAACACTTATTATCAAAAGCGAGCTCCGCAACTGTGGAACAGGCTGAAGACTATGTTCAAAAAATTCACGCGTGTGAATCTAGCTCAGCATTCACGGATCCAAACCGCGTTCGGCCGACCGGCTTCGTAGGGAGATGCGAACAATGAAAAATCTAATATGCATTCTCATTTACTTCGGCACTCTCAACTCTGCTTTTGCGGCGGAATACCGGCTTAAAGAGGTCTGCTCGGCCGATACCAAAAATCGGGCTGACTTTGCAGTTGAACTTCGTGATTCCATCATTAAAAAATCGAAAAATATTAAATCGGGTTCGAAGGAAGCAGAAAAATTCGACAGCAGTGATATGCAGCAGTGGCTTAAGTTTACTTATCCGACCTACATGCCCCCCTATCTTTATGATGCTGGAGCGGATGACTGTGCCAGCCTCCACGTTGATTACTTGCAAAGTGTGAGTCTCAGCGCAGATAATCCCGACGCAGCAAAATTAATGGAAAAATGGAAATCGTGCCTCGAAAGCTCATACCATAAAGACGTCAGGCCCATGATGACCCGTCTGTTTAATTGCTATTCGGCAGCGGTAACGCCTTCTAAATAATTCGCCAGTATTTGAAAACATTGAGTGTTGGCGCCATCCGAAAGCGCGCCGTCTCCACTATTATTCCAAGACATGACGTCGAAGTGGGCCCACGGCTTTTCACGAACAAAAGCTTCGAGAAAAAGTGCCGCTGAAATAGCTCCGCCAAAACCGGCGTCGGAGGCATTCGCCATATCTGCAAAATTCGATGATAATTGTTTTTTATATTTTTGAATGAGCGGCATTCTCCAAGCCATTTCTCCTGCCGATTGTGCGGCAGTCTCGATATCCGTTGCCAATGTGTCGTTGTTCGAAAAGAACCCCGCAACATCAAGTCCTAGTGAAACGCGCATTGCGCCCGTTAAAGTTGCTACATCGAAAACTTCTGTCGGCTCATCGCCACCCTCTTGAGTGACCGCAACGTCTAAAGCGTCAGCTAAACACAAACGGCCTTCGGCATCAGTATTGTGAATTTCAACGGATTTACCATTACGAGCGACATGTATATCACCGGGACGAGTGGCTAAATCATTAATTGCGTTTTCAGACATCGCCAAATAAAAATCGCACGCGGTCGGCAAGCTACGAGCCTGAACATAGAGAGCTAACGCCAAAATAGTTCCTGAGCCGGCCATATCTTTTTTCATCATGCGCATGCCAGACGAAGGCTTGATATCGAGACCGCCGGTATCAAAAGTGACGCCCTTACCGACGAACGCAATCACGCGGCGAGATTTTTTTGTAGGGCGATACCGAATATGGATGAGTCGCGAACCGTGAGTCGAACCAAGCCCTACGCCGTAAAGAAGACCCATACGTTCTTTTTTCAATCGAGCGGGATCCCACACGTCCACTTTTACGCTTTTCTTCTTCGCAAAAAGCGATTTTACAATCTGAGCCATCGAATCCGGATTTAAATCGTTCGGCGGAGCATTCGTTACGTGACGTCCGACATTCATCGACGAGGCGACAGCGGAAGCTTGGCGAATCAACTGATCGTCAATCGAACCCTTATCACGCGTGAAATAGATTTTTGAATTCCAATTCGATTTTTCTTTTACCGCATCTTTGTATCGATAACTTGCAAGTCCAAGCCCCACGAGTGCGCCGAGAATCTCTTCATTCGACACATTGGCAAACTCAAAAGAAATATCGCCCAATCCGGGATCCGAAGTTTGGCGTAACCACTGCCCCGCCACATCGCGTGCTCGGCCGTATGACGAAGGCAACAATTTATCTTCATGGCCCTTCACTCGATTATCGATGTCATAGAATGCAGGCCGCAAAATAGTAATCGGACCTTCGCTTGCCGCGATAGTCACTTGCGATGCAGTGCTATCACTCAAATTTTTTGTCTGCCACTTCGGCATTCCGCGCTCGATATATTGTACGATGGTTTCGGCGCTCGAACTTCCGTCCAATACGATTCGCACCGAAGCCTTCTTCGGCGATTTATTGAAAACGTGGTTTTTAAAGAAATCTTTTGCCGCAAATTCGACGCTATCTTGAAGTTTCATAAGGTGATAGTCTCAAAATTATGTTCACGAGTCACGGCCCCTCCAGTGAAATTCGATTCGTCCAATTCAATGTCGAAAATCTTTTCCTCTATATGGATCAATATTCTGGCCAAGATCTTAAAGAAATTAGCGAAACGGAATGGCGTAAACTCTCATCTTCGGTCACCCATAATAAGCCTTTAAAAAAAGCCTGGGCCGTTGCCAAGACACTTCGCGATATCAATGCCGATGTCATTATGTTGAACGAAGTCGGCGGAGAAGAGTCGCTCTCGAACTTTGCTAAATATTTCTTAAATGACGAATACGTTCCCTTCATAAAAGAAGGAAACTCGAATCGCGGAATCGACGTTGGCTATCTTGTGAAACGCAGCCGCGACTTTAAAGCGGTTTTGATTTCTCATAAGAACCGGCCCATCAATTTTCTTTACCCGAATGAGACTCAAACGCCATCCGGCGGAAAGTCGCATTATTTTAGTCGCGACGTTTCGGAACTGCGGCTCTTTGGCCCGGGCGAGGGCACTCCCCGCCTCGTCTTATTATTGACGCATTTAAAGTCAAAACTTGATCCTGCGAACGTCGACATCCAAGGCCGACTGAGACGTGGCGCCGAACTCAAAACGCTCATTGATATTTACAATGAAGTGCGAACCGAACTTAGTTTTAAAGTGCCGGTCATCGTTGCCGGCGATTTTAACGGAATTGCTTCAAAGCTCTTCATGGAACCCGAATTTCAGTACCTCCACGACAAAACAGATTTAGTTGAAGTACTAGAGGCGTCGAGTTGCCCGGTCGAAGAGCGATTTAGCCAAATACAAATCGGCTACTCCGGAAAGTCTACGAAGCTTCATATCGACTATATTTTTGTAAGTCCCGATCTGAAAGATCGAATTGTGCCGAGCAAAACCGGCATTCACTTCTTCAAAAATGAAATGGGGCAAAGTATTCCTTTGCCCCAAACGATGGAAGATCGCGAGCGACTTCCGAGTGATCATTACCCGCTTGTGTTAACTCTCCAAGCGGGCGCTCGCCTGTAAATTACTTCTTGCCAGCGTCAGCAACGACTTTCAAAAGTTCAACTTCGAATGTCAAAACTGAGTTTGGTGGAATTTGTGGCGGCTGTCCGCGCTCACCGTATGCCAATTCAGCAGGGATCGTAAGTTCATACTTCGCGCCCTCTTTCATCATCTGAAGAGCTTCTGTCCAGCCTGGGATGACCGCACGAACCGGAAATTGCGCCGGTTGGTTACGAGCATATGAGCTGTCGAATTCTTTACCGTCGATTAATTTACCGCGGTAGTGCACTTCAACTGTGTCAGTTGCTTTCGGCTGTTTGCCTTTACCTTCAGCAATCACTTTGTACTGAAGACCAGAAGCAGTCGTTTTCACGCCTTCTTTGGCTTTATTCGCGTCAAGGAACGCTTTTCCTGTTTTCAAGTTCTCTTCAGCAACTTTGCTGTCATCAGCGCGGCGGCTTTCTGACATTTTGCGAAGTGCGTTCATACGCTCTTCATCGCTGAGACGAGCTTTTTTGTCGCCCATGACGTCAGTCATTGCGGCATTGAAAGCTTTCGCATCGATTTCGACCTTTTGCTCTTTCATGTTCTTCGCAATTTGGTAACCAATTGCGTAACTGTATTGAGCTTTTTCATCTTTCATATTCGGTTTATCACAGCCAAATGAAGCAGCAACTAAACCAACGATGGCACATCTTACTAAAAACTTAGGCATGTATAACTCCTGATAAAAATGAAATTCTCCTTTAGAATAGCATCCGAAGCGTTACGGTCAACTTCTAGCTGCTGACTGGCCTTACGCACCGTTACGAGCCGATCCCGATAACAGAGGTTTTTTTGCTCTCTTGAGTGAGGCCTTTTACGCTTTTTGCAATTTCGTCGGCGAGGGCGTCCGCCATTTTTGATTTTACGAACCCTATATGACTAATGAGACTGACCTCTCGAACCGGAACCGGCTCGGCAAAAGGACGTAATCGGTCGTGTTCGTCTTTGGCCAACAGGTCATCGGCGGCGAGACGAGGGAGTATCGTATAACCCGATGTTTCATCGACCAAACGCTTGAGCGTTTGCAAACTTCCGCTCTCGAAAACAATATTGCGTTTGAACTTAGAACCCTTTGCCCGACACAAGTTCAGCACTTGGTCGCGAAAACAATGACCTTCACTTAGGAGATAGACATCATTCGGCGCTAGGGTGCGTTCGTGCACCTTTTGATTCTTCAAGTGGGGGTGGCCGGGGCTCGCGTAAATGAACATCTCCTCGAGGAAAAGCGATCTCTCAACGATGTCCGAATGGTGCAGCGGCGTGACCAGCAAAGCCAAATCCAACTTGTCGGCGCGAATAGCATCGACGATTCGTTCGGTCGTTAGCTCCTCAATTTGTAAAGTTATAGACGGGTACCGTTCGGTAAATTTTCTGATGAAGCGGGGCAACAAAAAAGGCGCGAGTGTTGGGATTATCCCCAACCTTAAAAGCCCTGAAACGGTCGATTGCTCCTCTTCAATCATGGATTTGATTTTTTCAGCTTCTCTCAAAACAATTCGAATTTGGTCTAGAATTAGGCGTCCCACCGCCGTCGGCTCCACCGGCTGCTTGGAACGGTCGAAGATCATTACGCCGAGTCCATTTTCGGCCTTTTGGATTTGTTGGCTCAAAGTGGGCTGGGTCACAAATGTGGCGTCTGCCGCCTTTTGAAAGTTTCGAAGTCGATCTACCGCAATCAGATATTCCATTTGGACCAAAGTCATGAGCCCCCCGGCGACAGACCGTAACACTGTTATCAACCCCCCGTCAAAACGTCCAGTCGAGACCTTGGTCTTCTCTTTGAAATTACGGTTTTTACCGATTAGCAGAGGCAAGAAGACGAGGTTGTTCATGAGCGTAATCGACAAAAAAGATGCATTCACTTCTCCTACCAAAAAATCAGCACTTCGGATTCTCTGGGGCAACTTGCGCAAAGAAGACCGAGTATCCAACGATAATGACAAAATTAAATTTTTAAAAAAAATCCCGTTTTTCCAGAACTTAAATAAGCGCCAGCTTTCAGAAGTTTCGCAAATTATTTACGAACGGGAATATCAAGAAAACGAGCATTTGTTTACATTCGGCCAGCCAGGTGCCGCGCTTTTCCTTATTCAGAGCGGAGAAGTTTCGATTGAGATCACCGCTGAGGACTCTGAGAGCTATCAACTCGCGGTTATGAATAAGTACTCGTTTATCGGCGAACTCGCTCTCCTTGACGAGTCTCCACGCTCGGCAACCGCGCGCGCAATTGTTCCCTCGAAGGTCTATGCTTTTTTTAAATCCGATCTCGATAAAATGCTCGAAACCGATCCGCAAACGGCCGCGCAAATTTATAAATCTCTGGCGACTATCGTAGGCCAACGTCTCAAAGCGACAAATGAACTCATCGAAAAACGCCAGAAGGCAGCCTAATGAAACTGTCAGAACAGCAGCAGGAATTGCGAGCACGACGTATCAGGGGGATTTTGGTTCACACCGCCTCCGCTATTTTATTTACCGTCGTTTTTGGTTTCATGCTCTATTCAATGCAGCCGCTGCTACTACCGATCATTCTCGGTACTTTCTTTGCTTACGTCTTTCGCCCTCTTTTGCAATTTAAAGGCTCGACCGCACGTCGTTACATGCGGGCCGTTGCTTTAATCGCGATCGTGACGAGCCTCGGTTACAGCGCCGTCCGTTTTGTGAAAGATAGCTTGCCGAGCGAAAGACAGAAACTCGAACTTTTAGTTCGTCT
>JAYTDP010000199.1:0-7314 GCA_043735865.1 Bdellovibrionales bacterium | reverse complement strand
TGTTTGATGTCACGAATTTCGGTCAATCGATTTTTTAAAGAGCACACCGAACTTCGCGCGAGCGATTTCAAAGCTCTTTTGACAACCCTTGGAATTAATCTCGATCAAATTATCGATCAAGAAATTCAGCGACAGATGTTTGGTGAGCGCGAACCACAAGTGGCGCCCCCCGAGCGAGTCCTCTCCGCCGTGAAATAAAGTTCGACGTCTGTCGAGCTTAGGCTCACTAGAACCTACTCCAAACCTCATTCGCGTCTCAAAAAACTAATCGATACTAGGAAGGAATGAAAAAATCCTTCCTGATCGATTTTCACGTTCACACAAATTATAGCGACGGCTCGCACTCGCTACGAGAGATTGTCGACCTCTACGGACGCCAAGGTTTTGGAGCCATCGCAATCACCGATCACATTTGCGAAACGAAAACTTTCTTGGGTCGCGCGGCCCATCGTTTACAAAAAACTTTAACGCCCGAAACTTTCACCGATTACATTAAAGACATTCAAGCTGAAGCCGACCGGGCCCTTCACCTCTATGACATGCTTGTTATCCCCGGATACGAGCTTACAAAAAACTCTTGGCTGAATCATCGCTCGGCCCACATTCTCGGTATAGGCACCACGACATATCGAAGTGCTGACGCTGATCTCGCAGACTCGGCGGCGCACATTCGAGAGCAAGGTGGCATCGCAATAGCCGCCCACCCGGTATGGACTCGCAGACTCGAAAAGCAAACTTATCATCTGTGGGATAAACGCGAAAAACTAAGTGACGTGTTCGACGCTTGGGAAGTGGCGAGTGGCCCTCACCTTTTTCGGGAAGTACAAGAGAGCCGCCTCCCTATGATCGCGAGCAGTGACCTTCATCATCGATCACAACTTTCATCTTGGAAAACTGGCGTCAGATGCGAAAAGAATGGTGACGACATACTAAATGCCGTTAGAAAACAAAATATCGATTTTGTGTTTTACGAGGAGCAGGCGTTAGATATTCGCAATTGGGATATAGCTCTCACGAACTAATCCGTGAGACTTTGCCGACAAATCTTCCAGTGAGGAGCCAGCCTCGGCGATGACGTGATCGTGTACTCGAATGTCGACATCAATAGGCCCTTGGCTTAGCAACTTAAAGACATGCGAAACAAATGGCATGTCATCATACCAAAAAACCGTATCGCGATTTTTGATACTGACTTTTTCGCCAGCTATAGAACGATAATTTATGGTAAGCGGTCGTACTGAAGTTTTCGCATCTACTGCGGCTTGAAACAGTGGTCGTCGAAAACGTAAGACCTGTTCTCCATTCGTGGAGGTCGCCTCTGGAAATACGCAAACGTTTGTCCCAGACTGCAAAGCCACGGTTAAATCTGCAACCTCGCGACTTAGGTTCGATTTATCACGTCTCTCGACAAATAAACACGCCGCTAATTTTGCCAAATATCCGAGGCCTGCCATTTCACTTACTTCGACCGATGTCACAAAACACACGGGTAACTTTGCGGCGATACAGATGATGTCCGTGTAGCTGAGATGATTCGAAACCAAAAATTGTCCTGATTCAACTTCAGAGAAATTCTGATAGTTGACATTCAAATCGAAAATTTTCAGCCCAATTCGGGAATACTGACTGACAAGCTCACTTAAGACCTGGCGCTTACGATTTTTATTTCGACAGAAAAGATCGACCGCCACAGCACTGGCCATAAATCCGGCAACCGCGGTTCCAAATGCAGCGAAGCGTACTGCTCCGCGAAGTTTAGACGCCAGAACCAAAATATCGTTCATAGTGTTGCCCGTTCATTTGTTCAATATCCAAAACGGTAAAGTAATCGACGCATTTAAAAAAATTGTCGTAAGCAGGCGCACTTAAGACTTCAGCGCCAGCTTTCAAATAGAATTTCAAAAGCGGCGGCACAAAACCTTCTACTTCAATCCATGGGCGAAGCTGTGCTGGTTTGAAAAATGTGTCTTTTTGGAATTCTGGCAACACCGCCACACTTCGCGACTGATTATAAAAGAATGGAGACAAGTGCCAAAAGATTGATTCTGCAATATTTTGATCAAGCGTTTTCACACTTGCGCATCCACACAAATAGCGAGCTTTCGATAAGGCCGCGTATTGCGCAATGCCTTTCCAAACTAAACTCAAAGTAAGACCATTGCGATGGTCCTTGTGAACAACCGCACGGCCCAATTCGATTTTGTTCCCTGGCAGTTTTACGAATTGGCGCAAGTCGTATTGAACTTCAGAATAAATCTTACCCGCGAGAGACCAATTGATGATGCGGTAGGCACTCACGATTGTTCCGGTTTTTTTACTACGAACTACGATGTGATCGGCAATGAGATCGTAATTATCGAAATCGACATAGTCTGGTTGCGTGAGGCCCACGAAATCTTCCACAAATGAATGCCGGCGAAGCTCGATGACTTCTTCAAGCCCTGCCGCACTCTCGACCGTCTCGATTGTAAAGTTCCGCAGATCCAATTTCATTTTTATTTTGGCAAAGAACTTTGTGCCGTAAGGTAACCGACCTATAGTTTCAGGCAAATTTTGAATTAGAGCATGAAGCATACGACCTCCCTTTTGACTTAGCTTATCGGATTGGTCGGACTTGTAGGTTTGAGTTGAGTGAGGGTGAGGTTATGGTTTCGTTTGGCAAATGCCATGATCGATAAGATGCGAGGGCACGCAAAAAGAATTCCAGCAAAGGTCTGTGTCGGCGCATCGTACGATTATATCGGTGAGGAATAATTGGATTGTACATTCCGTCGCGGGAAAATAATTGTCCTGGGTTCTTTCTTAACCAGGTCCAGGATCCCATCTCCAGTGTCCAAGGTAAAAAGATTTGGTTCGACCGGCTTTTCAAATGTTCGGAATAAAGAAAATCCCACGGATCTCCATGAACAACATAAGCATCGGTCTGAGTTTCAATTTTATAAAAGTGAAACGGGTGCGATGCGAGCAGGAGAGCTTCAAATTCGCGAACTAAAGGAATGTCGGGAATTTTTTCTTTTGAGCACGACCAGGGATACCAAAGGCGATCAATCATCCCGAATCCAGAATGAATGTCGAGTGCCATGGCGAATTCGCTTTGAAAGGCCTTTGCCTTTACAAAATCGATAAGTGCTTTAGTTTCAATTTGAATCTCAGTCCCCTTATACCAAGGGAGGCGCGGGCTGAAAGTATGACCAGAGACGAGTGGTAGACCTTTTTCACTCCCCGTAGTTTCAGCATTTCTCATGATGTCGACATTTTGCGGATTACAACGACTGCTTTGAAACATTCCACCTGGGTTTACAATCGGAATAACTGCCAAACGAATTTGGCTAAAAAGATCTTGATAGTGGCGATCCCATTTTAATTGTTCGATGAGAGGCGTCAGGAAGTGGTTCACTACGTGCGTGCCGACCCGCTCAAGGCCATGGACGCCAGCTGTCAAAACAAAGGTTGGAGCACTTGGAGCCCGCGATCCGAATGTGAGTCCCCAAATAGGCAACTCGTAATCGATTCCACTTTTGCCCGCTTTGATGGAAGCCAACTGCTCGACCGTGGCAAAAGATCCCGCTGATTTGATGATGCCGTCTAACTGCAGGAGCTCCGGAAACGCTGACATTATAAGAGTAGAGCTTAACTATTCATGAGCAACCAGTGAGGAAACCGTTTGAATTTCAGCGAGATCGTTTATCACGCGCGATTCAACACAGGCGTGCGGCACCAAGGTCGAGAAAACACGCCATTACATAAGCAACAAAATTCGCACCAATGTAACGCAATCTATATTTTAAATTTTGGCGAGGAGCTTGCAGTGTTTGCTAATCGAGAAAGGTGCTGGACGCAAAACGAACCGGCCCTAACAGTTAGACACATTAAATTTCCTGGGAGGAAAAAAGAATGAAAAATATAATTGCCGCAGCCATCATCGGTTGTACTTTCGCAACTTCAGCTTGGGCACAAAGCCTTCAGCTCGGCCAACCTCAAACAGCAGGATCAGGGTGCCCGATCGGTACGGCTGCAACGCTACCGATCAGGGTGCCCGATCGGTAGCGTTGCAGCCGTATTAAGCCCAGACAGTACTAAACTCAGTTTGTTATTTGACCAATACATTGCTCAGGCCGGCGCGAGCGTGGGTAAAACTTTTGATCGCAAAAGCTGCGCTGTTGGCGTGCCCGTGATCATTCCATCTGGCTATAGCGTATCGGTTGTGCGAGTCGATTATCGTGGCTACTCCAACGTTCCACAAGGTGGACGGGGACAGTTTTCAACTGAATATTTCTTTGCCGGCGAACGCAGCCCACGCCTGACTGAAAATTTCTATGGCGGAGAGCGAAACTACACTCTGACAGACAACGTAATGCTTCGAGGATTGTCTTGGTCACGTTGCGGTAGTCAAGAAAATCTCCGTATCAACACCGGTCTCAGCTTAAGCACGAATCGCCGTGGAGACGACGCGATGATTACACTCGACAGTATCGACGTCGACTCAGAAGTTGTATTCCACCTTCAATGGCGTCGCTGTAACTGAATTAAAAAAAGTACGGCACCGGAACTTATTTAACTTATACTTTGGGCCCTTCGCGAGAAGGGCCTATCTGCGTCCGGGATGAATATAATCTGAAAAAGTATAGCCAATTGAGAAGCCTGCAGTATCAATTGTTGGGCTCTCGATTTGATAGTTAATCCCCGTGGCTCCGCGAATCGCCTTTTGCCAGATTTGGTCATTGCTAGTCACCGATCGCGCCGCAAATCTCACACTCCATTTTGGTGTAAAAAAATATATCGTACCGATTTCGAGGGCCAAGCCTAAATTTGTGCCATCGTAAGTTTTAGTCTGGACCATATTATTCACGCGGATCCGATCGTAAGCGAAAGCGCCCAGAATACTTCCGTAGATTTGCCACTTTTGAATGGAAAAAGTGTATTGCGGGCCGTAGCTGAAATCGATGTGGCTTAAAGTAAACTCCAAATCCTGCAATTCCGGAGATTTTTCAAACTTCTGATGTGTGTGCGAGAGCAAAAGCGAAGGATTGAATGCGAATCTCCATCGGGCGGCTTTTTCGACAGTGGGCGGCTGGTATCTTCTAAGTGCAACAACCGACGCGAATTGAGTTACTCGTCCCCAGAAATCGTCTGAATGTTCGACTGAAGAGATATAGGTTTTGCCGTTCACATCCAGGCTTGTGGTGTTTTGCTCGAGATCGAGAGCGACTGTATTCGGCAAAATGTAGAAATAGATCGGACGATGCTCATATCCTTCAACCTCACTCAAAGATTTAATTCTGGAATCCGGAAAGTCGAACTCTTTTGAATCTGCCGGTTGGCTAGAATAAGCATCATATAAAGAGCCTTTCACGATTGTCGTTGGGCCCTTGTCGTCAATTTTTCCTGAATAAACCAAGTCCGCTTTTGCATCGTAAAAAACGTCAGGCCAAGGGGCGTCGCCCTTGGCTCGATCATAGTCATAATCATTGTAGGCGAAATTATGAATCGTATTTTTGTACGGAATGATTTCGTATTGGGGAAATTCGCGCTTTAATTGTGCTTCGAGTTTTGAGCCGAGTTCGTCAGACAACATTGAATATTCAGATTGCGGAGGCGCAATCGCGAGCCTCATCCGCTCAGGCTTCGAGCGTCGAGACTTTTTCCCGTCGAAACTGACTGTATAATAAGATTCGTAGTCCCAAGCCGAACCATTCACTAAATCGACGATCCAACCGACTGGCGCAAGAGTTAAAAAAGCAAAGTTAGGCCAGAAGGAACCTTTGAATCGGTAACTACCTCGTAATTTTACAATTTGAGCTTCTTGCCCGTAACGAAGCTCTACCTCCTGACGAAATTTGCGATCAAGTTTTATCAAATCCGGCGTTTGACCGACCCTTTTGCCTTCAACATAGATGTCGGCACCCTGAGGTGACGAATCGACGGCAATGACATCATCTGGCGAACGAAAAGTCGCGCAGCCCGTGAGGACGCTGGAAAGCAGTATGGCATATAGGGCTGAGCGCATTCCCTACTTGGTAATCGGGAACAACTGGATATTCAACTGAAACACGCGGTCGCCTTTTTCTTTTTCGCGGGCGACGAGTGCATCCTTGTAAATGCGTTTGCGCAAGTGGCGCATTTCAAATTTCAATTTTTCAAATTCGGCTTCGGTCAGGCACACAGTTAACGAACCGAACTCGCGGTCTTGCGAGCGGCCGTACAGCAAAGACTCCATGCCGAGATAGATAAGCTCAGATTGAAGTTTGCGAATGAGCTCTGGCGGGATTTCGTCTTGATTCGGAGCGGTCGCGACACCTTTACGAACTTCACCGGTTGCTTCGTCACGCACGAGAGCGCCGTTCTTAAACAACTGCTCTAACGCTTTACGAAGATCGTCTTCTTTGATTAATCCTTGAAGCCGTTCGCGTAATGAGTCGATCGCGAAGCTCACGTCCTTTTGATCAGCCATCGCCGCCAAAACCCACGCGGCCCAGTTCGGAGAATTCTCAATTTGTTCGGCACGAACTTCGCCCGATTTCACACGGCGCTTCATGCGGAATTCGCCAAGACGGCGCAAGTGACGGTTTTTTTCGAGAGGGTCCGATGACTGCCCGTATTCGACAAGAAGTGCAAATTCGTCGGTTTCGCGTTTGTCGCAATTCATCGCGCGAGCAAACTTACGAACGGTGACCGGAGATAAATTTCTTTCTCCATCAATAATCAATTTTAAATAGTTGGGAGATTTAATGTCTGCCGCGGCACTGAAATGCTTGTAGGTATAACTGCCAAATGAGTCTTTGTGCTGCTGAACTTTAAAGTCGTAATAGTCCTTTAGAAACTGGCGGAAGTCTGTATAAACAGAAACCTCAGGACGCGTAAGAATGGCACCGGGAATCGGAAGTGTCGTTTGAAAACTTGTCGTCGAATTAGTCGTTGGTTCCATAGGGTACATGATTTTCCTGAGCGGGGAATATGTCAAAAGAAGACTTTTACGAATTAACTCCCGATCATGTTTTAGATGGTGTTGACGCCGCCGGGTTTCGTACGACGGGCGAACTTCTGCAGCTCAATAGCTATGAAAACCGAGTTTTTGAAGTTTCAATTGAGCCTACGGTTGTCGCAACGGCTGCCACGCTTGGTAAAACGGGCCTGGCCACAAAAGTTATTGTTAAATTTTATCGTCCCGGCCGGTGGAGTGAAGACTGCATCCTTGAAGAACACGGATTTATCCACTACCTGCTGCAGAATGATTTGCCCGTGGTTGCGCCCTTTCAACAGCCGAGCGGTTCGACACTCACTTTACAAAATGGTTTGTGGATGGCGGTCTTCCCA
>JAYTDP010000198.1:0-4608 GCA_043735865.1 Bdellovibrionales bacterium | reverse complement strand
GCCGGTTTGTTATTGAGATCCCAAAAGTTCTTTCGCCAGTGGCGTTGAGCAGAGCAGTTACAGGCACCTCGTCCGCGCAGCCAGTGTCTAAGAGGGGCAAAGACTAGGCCCTTTCTCAACACGCTTTCAGTTGATTGCCATCCACGGCATTGCCTAGACGACATTATCGGCTCGAGCTAACTTGTTATTTCGAGGTCATCCTATGTGTAGAAAATCTGTCTTGTTGTTTGTGATCACATTCTCTTTTTCATGTTTTGCCGAAACTTTGAATCCCTCTATCGTTGTTCATCTCCTTGATTATTTGGCCAAAGACTACGGTGGCGCCGTCCAAAATGGAAAAGTCGTAAGTGAATCTGAATACGCTGAGCAGAAAGAGTTCGCGACTATCGTTAAGAATTCGGCTCAAGCAATCGACGCTTTTAAAAAAGATCCACAGTTCGAAGCAGGGATAAAATCACTTGTAAGCGAGATTGAAGCCAAAGCATCGGCAGAAGACGTCGCCCGTGATGCCAGGGCATTACAAGTGACGGCAATACAACTCGCCGGAATCGAAGTCGCACCCGTCGATTGGCCAAAAATTTCCGAAGGCCAAGCGCTTTTCGAAAAAAACTGTGCCGTTTGCCACGGTCAAACGGGAAATGGTGACGGACCGGGCGGCGCTGGCCTCGATCCGAAGCCAGCAAATTTTTGGGATTCAGGTGTTAAGCTCGAGAGCTCTCCGTACCAATATTTCAATACAATACGATTAGGAGTTCCAGGTACCGGAATGGCGGCGTGGCCCGGTTTTTCGGATAAAGAAACTTGGGCGCTTGCGTTTTATTTGAAAAGCATCGCACTCGATCACGTTGTCGCCGAAAAACCGTCACTCGATTTAAAAAACGTCGCGTCCCTAAAAGATAAAGAGATTTTAAATCTTCTACCGGGCACTGAAAGTGACAAGCTGCGCGTCCTTGCGCAAATTCGCACTTATGAGCCGCGTGAAATGACTTCGGTTAATTTCCTCGCGACGGCACGCACTGATCTTGACGAGAGCATGACGGCCTATCGCAGCGGGAATTATGAACAAGCCACCTCACTTGCGCTGAAATCTTATCTTGAAGGTATCGAGCCCATCGAAGCCAAAATTAGAGCGAATGACGGCACCCTCGTCACCAAAATTGAAACTCAAATGTCTGCTTTTCGAAATTTTTTGACTCCAGCCTCGATCAAAGAAGTCACCGAAAGCAAGTATAGAGAAATTGTCGGGACGTTCGGCGAAATTAATACCGTCATTGCCGAAAAGAAAATGTCTCCGGGCCTCGCGTTTTCTGCAGCGTTCGCGATTTTTTTACGTGAAGGGTTTGAAGCCGTTTTGATTATTATAACCCTCCTTAGCATTATTCGTTCGTTTGAAGCGAAGAAAGCTGCGCGCTGGGTACATGCAGGGTGGATCTCGGCACTTCTGCTCGGGCTTATCACTTGGTTTGGATCGGGTTTTATCATCTCGATGAGCGGAGCCAGCCGCGAGCTCACAGAAGGCTGGGTCTCGCTCTTCGCCGTCACAGTGTTATTGTACGTCGGATTTTGGTTGCATCGCCAAACCGAAGTCGGGCGTTGGACGAAATTTGTGAAAGAAACGATTCACAACGCGCTCGAAAATAAAAATCTCGCAGTCCTGGCTGGCATTGCATTCATTTCGGTTTTTCGTGAAGCTTTCGAAGTCGTTTTGTTTTTACGAGCGATTTGGAATGACGTTGAGACCGCAGGTCAAAATGCGATGATCGCCGGCACAGTACTCGCATTCGTTTTAATTTTCGCCTTCTCTTATTTTGCGTTGAAGTATAGCCAAAAAATTCCGCTGAAAAAGTTGTTCTCAATTTCATCTCTTGTCATGGCCATATTGTCGATCGTACTTGTCGGAAAAGCGATTCACTCATTTCAAGAGGCTGGGTTAATCTCAGCATCCATGTTGCCGCTTAACTTGCGTTTCGATTTGCTTGGATTGTTCCCGACTTATCAGACGACAATATCGCAAGTCGTAATCTTGGTTTTCTTGTACGTTCTTTGGCATACAGGTGCCAAGCCCGCACAGTCGAAGGAAGTTTAAGTGACCGAGCCCCGATATAAATCGCTGACCCCAACCGTGATTAGGCTGGGGTTTGTGTCGTTTTTTGCAGACGTTGCAAGTGAAATGCTTTATCCGCTGACGCCCATATTTCTTACGGCCGTTCTCGGCGCTTCGGTTTTTAATGTCGGTGTAATTGAAGGGTGTGCCGAAGGGATTGCCAGTCTTGTTAAAACATATTCTGGTTTTTGGTCGGATAAATTGCAAAAGCGAAAAACATTTATTTGGGCTGGCTATTTGATGGGTGCCATCGCCAAGCCGCTTTTGGGTTCATCCACTTCGTGGACTCAAGTTTTTGGGGCGAGGTGCGTGGATCGCTTCGGCAAAGGTATCCGCACGGCACCAAGAGATGCACTGTTAAGCGAAGCAGTCGACGATAAGCATCGAGGACTCGCTTTCGGCTGGCATCGAATGATGGACACCATGGGCGCTGCAGTCGGCCCACTTGTGGCTGTGTATTTTATTTTGCACCACCCGAAATCTGAATCTTTAAGGTCGCTCTATTACCTCGCGATTATTCCAGGCCTGCTTTCGGTTTTTATTGCTCTTTCAGTACGCGAATCGAAGAGAGTCTTGTCTAATGAAAATCGCGTGCCGCCGAGAATTCATGATTTTTCGTGGACGAGCCCGGACTTTAAAAAATTTCTCACTGGCTGGGGGATTTTTGCACTAACGAACTCGAGTGATGTTTTTCTACTGCTTAAAGCACGGCAGGCGGGCTTAAGTCTCGTCACAACAATTGTTGTTTATGCGTTTTATAATTTACTTTATTCGTTAACGAGTCCTTCACTTGGCCATCTCTCAGACAAAATTGGCCGAAAAAAAGTTTTAATCTCGGGGCTTGTGGTTTTCGCATTGGTCTATGCGTGTTTTGGATTTGCGAGCGAACCATGGCATTTTTGGCTTCTTTTTGGAGTGTACGGAATCTATATGGCGGCAACTGACGGGGTAGGAAAAGCCTTTGCTATCGATCTTGTGCCAGTTCATTTAAAAGCAACCGGCATCGGCCTATTAGGGACGGTCTCTGGATTCGCAACAATCATCGCAAGCTCAGTGGCTGGACTTTTATGGGATAAAGCCGGACCACAATGGACATTTGTTTACGGAGCCTCAGGGGCGCTACTGGCTATTTTAGTTTTGCTTATGGTTTCGGATACTCGATCCGAGACGTGAAACGTAAGGAAATGGTTTGCTTCGATGCAAATCTCCATGGAAGATAAATCCATGAAACTTATAAGCCTCGTATTCTGTTTGTTTACTTCTCAAGTCTATGCTGCCAACACCACGGTCACAGCCGTACAGGGGACCGCCACTGCTATAGCCCAGAGCAAAGAGACCGTGTTAAAAGTCGGCGCAAAGGTGGCGAACGGTGCCACTGTCAAAACGGCGGCGAATTCTATGATTGTATTAGCCTATGTAGACGGCACCCACTTGAAAGTGAAAGAAAACACCGAGCTCGTGATCCATGCCGAAGATTCTGCGGCAAAGTCATCCAATTGGGTCGATCTGATTCGAGGAGCACTCTACTCTTCGGTGGCGAAACAACAACAAGGTCACCAATTTCAAATCAAAACTCAGACTGCAGTAGCGGGAGTTCGAGGTACCGAGTTTTTCACCGCTATTGGTGAGCACGATGCGTTTTGGCTTTGCGTTGAGGACGGCGCGGTCGACGTCACTCCAGAGGGCTCAGAAAAAGTGATATCTGTGCCGAAGGGACTTGGCGTACTAATCGAAAAAGGCAAAGCGCCCTCGCCGCCGAAGGCTTATGCCTGGACGAAAAAACTAAATTGGAATATGGATCCCAAAGATGGAGACATTGTAGATCACACTTCAATTGAAAATGAGTACATCGACTTACTGAAAAATAAGTACGACTGATGCGACGCTTTCTATTTTGCGCTTTTATTATTTTGACTGGCACTGCGAATGCAGCGCCGGCTCCCATAGCTCCACACAATCAATTTGTACCCGGAATAACTTTTCGTTTATTTAAAGATCAATCGCGGTTCACATTATTCGGGGAGTTGAGTGCTCTCGAAAAAAGTGATCAGGAACAGCACAGTAATTTGATGGCGGGATCTTATTACCAATTTTCGAGCCATTGGAGCGGCGGAGTGTTTTATCGTCGCGACTCAGGCCTTCGCCACAATGACGATTGGGTGAAAGAGAATGGCAAATGGAGATGGCATGACGCCAATTCTCGCGGCGAAGATATTCTGGTTTTAGATGCTACTTATCGAACTCAAATAGAAAATTTGCTGGGCCCCAACTGGGTAGCCGAACTTAAAGCGCGATACTTAAACAATTACTTTAATAATGAGCACACACTTTTTTTACGACCTGGATTCACTTATTTTTGGTTAAAAGACGGTCAGGCTTTTATGAATTTCTTCGTGCAATTTGAATTTGATAAGGCGCTCAATTTTAATTCTGAAAAGATAAATGAACGTTGGACCTATGGCGGAGCACTCTATCGCCTCGGCTCGAAGTGGGATGTGGGCGGA
>JAYTDP010000197.1:0-30468 GCA_043735865.1 Bdellovibrionales bacterium | reverse complement strand
GGATCAGCTTAAATCTTTGGGCCTCTAGCCTATTCTTTGTTCAAATCCCAATTGTAGTCGAGGTGACTGACTTTATATTTCCCTTCGACAAGTTCCTTGCGAACTGCTTCGTCGTCAGAAATGTAGGGCGCGACCCATTTGCCAATCGAAATGCCGCCTTTTTGCAAATCGCTTTCAACGGATTCGAAGATAGGCGACAGTTGCAAATTCTTTTCAGCGACGTCAATTTTGTTGCGGGACGTATCGCGCGCGAACGTTTTCACTTGATCATTCAGCTGTTCATCTAATCTAGCTCCGACATAGGCCTCGTTTCGAACGCGCGGGCACGCGATCGTCGCGCAGTTCAAAGCAAAGTGATAACGTGGCTCAGAATAATTTTTGCGCAAGAAATCATTTTCGAGAGACTCAAGGCTCATTTCTTTTCCGAACAAACGGAAGAATTTCATTTTCATCGCGTCTTTTGTTCCGGGAACTTTTTTGATAGTCGTAATCGGGTAGTAATCTTTCACCAGTTGCAAAGAATTGGCATTGTAAGCATTAATTAAAAAAGCGATTTGATTCGGCTCGCTCCAAGTCTTGAAATCTTTTTCGCTCACGTGACCAATATCTTTTAAATAATTGATGAGGTCGCCCGGCTTCTTGATGAGATCTTTATATTTCACGCTTCCCGAGTTTTCTTTATAAACCACGACATTACTTAATGCCTTCGTCAGACTCGTATGCTCTTGATCGAAAGCATATTCGGCACGTGCGTTGACCATTAAAAAGAGGCTTAAAACGAGGATAAAAAGTGGGGTCAGGATTTGTTTCATGGGGTTAGCTTCCTCTATTTCGAGCTGTTCGTGAATGATTCCAGCCGTTTTTCTGGACCTTCATTTGTTCATGTAATGCTTTAACGTTGTAAAGATAGCGTAACTTCTTCGTAGCAGAGAGGCTTCCTGCGTTAAAGAAATGGAAAAACTCTGAGGGAGCTGGTAGAAACGTCGCATGCTTCAACCGCAAAAAACTGAATCGAAATTGCCGGATATTTCACTGTCTGCCAAAACCGCACACGAGACCTCTCTTGATCGTGTCGGAATGCGTTGTATCGAAATGCCTGTCAAGATCCTATGTGACGGTCATAGTTTTACTATCCCAGCACAGGTCGAAGCATTCGTGAATCTCGTGAATCCGCAAGCAAAAGGGATTCACATGTCGCGATTGTATCGTCACGTTCGCGACCATTTCGAAAAAAGCGAACTCAACATTCAGACGTTGAATGCGGTCCTCAAAGATTTTATTGAAAGCCATTCTGATCTTTCAACTGCAAGCACGGTGAAAGTGAGTTTCACGTTACCCGTGAAGCGTAAAGCTTTGATCAGTGATGAGACTGGGTGGAGACATTATCCTGTTTCGCTCGCGGCCATTCTAGAAAAAGGTCAGATAAGTTATGAAGTCGAAGTGCGCGTTCTCTATTCGAGCACTTGTCCATGTTCGGCAGCGCTTTCGCGTCAATTAGTTGCAGAAAAATTTATGAAGGACTTTTCAAATCTTCCGTCGATCCCGATGGAGACGGCACTCACTTGGCTTGAAAACGAAAGTTCAATTGTGGCAGTTCCGCACAGTCAACGAAGCGAAGCGGAATTCCGCCTGAAATTTGGTAGCGATTCGCTCGTGCAAAAAGCGGATCTCTCTCCGTTACAATTCATCGACTTAGCCGAGCAGGCTCTCGCAACACCTGTCCAAGGTGCCGTCAAGCGCGTGGATGAACAAGAGTTCGCACGTTTAAACGGCGCGAACCTCATGTTCTGCGAAGACGCCGCCCGCAAACTGAAGCTGGCGGCGATGAAAATTCCGTATTTGAAGGACTTCTTTGTTCGCGTGCATCACCGCGAAAGCCTCCATCCTCACGATGCAGTTGCAGTTGCAGTAATGGGTGTCGAAAACGGGTACCAGCCGTAACCTAATTGAAAACGATTTTCAGTTCTAATTGACAATCATTCTCATTTATCCGTAATTTAGATGCCTCACGGAGGTCCTATGTTCGACCCAAGCTCGAAACCATCTGAAGATACGCAATCGCCTAAATTAAAACTCGCGCGCGGTAATGCCGGCCGCGATACCGGAGAGATCTTACTTAAACGTGAGAAGCTCGATGAGGGGTCTTTGAAGCGAATCATTCGCGACATGGGTCTTAAAGTGACTTCGCAACGGATGGCGATTTTAAAAAGCTTGAGCCGAGGGCGAGCGCATGTCACCGCACAAGAAGTCTTCGAATTAATCCACAAGCAATATCCTGAAATCGGTTTCGCGACGGTGTATCGATTTTTAAAGAATTTAACTGTTAAAGGTTACGTCACCGAAGTCAGAATGGGCGGATTGCCGGCGCGTTATGAGCTGACTCCTCGATCTCACCACGATCATTTAACCTGCGTGGATTGCGGAAAGATTGTTGAGTTTGCAATAAAAGAAATTGAAGATTTGCAGCTGCACGTCGCTCGCGACAATGGGTTTCAACTTACAGGGCATGTTCTCGAACTTTACGGAATCTGCCCAGATTGCCAAACGAATGAGCGAAATTGATCCGTCCACTGAAGTTCCATTTGAAGGCATCACGGTCCGTGGAGCGAGAGAAAACAATTTAAAAGGTATCGACGTTCAAATTCCGCGCAATAAGCTCACGGTCATTACCGGTTTAAGCGGGAGTGGAAAATCGACCATCGCTTTTGATACCATCTACGCTGAAGGACAGCGGCGTTACATAGAGAGTCTATCGGCCTACGCTCGAAGTTTTATGGAGCAGCTGAAGAAGCCCGATGCGGACTCGATCACCGGACTATCGCCGGCGATCGCTATCGATCAAAAAACGATTTCGACAAATCCACGATCGACGGTTGGCACCGTCACTGAAATTTACGATTTTTTGCGTCTCCTTTACGCGCGAGTCGCTATTCCAAATTGTCCGATTCACCACATTCCTGTGCAATCCCAAAAGCCCGAGCAAATTGTTCTGGAGGTGATGAAGCTGCCTGTGGGAACAAAATATTACGTCACTGCTCCAGTCGCCCAAGGAGAAAAAGGCGAATACATGGCGGAATTCCAGAAATGGATGAAGCGTGGATTTACAAAGGCGAAGATCGACGGGGAGTGGATCGATCTTGAAAAAGCGAAGAAGCTCGAAAAACATAAGCGCCACGATATCGAGCTTTTGGTTGATCGCTTGGTGGTAGATGAAAAATTTGTGAGCCGACTACGCGACTCGATTAACCGGGCTCTTTCTTTTTCAAAAGGCCTTGTGACTATAGAAGCGATGGGGAAAAAAGCTCAGACGTATTCTATCCATCGTGCGTGCCCGATATGTGCGTATTCGTTTCCAGATCCAGAGCCTCGAATGTTTAGCTTTAATAATCCGCGGGGGGCTTGCGAAACTTGCGCGGGCATGGGGATCATCGGCTATGAAGAATCCGTTTTCGAATCTGCTCCTGAAGAGAGTCTAGACGAAGACGAAATTGAGGTCGAGTACAAGACTTGCCCAACATGTAATGGGCAGCGACTCAAGCAATCGTCACTTTCATTTTTGTTTGAAGGAAAAACAATTGCGACGTTATCTCATCTGTCTGCGGAAGAGCTGGCGGAGTTTTTCGATTCCGTAAAGCTCGGAACCCGGGATAAATTGATCGCCGAGAAAATCATCAAGCAGATTTGTGATCGTTTAAGTTACATGATTCGAGTAGGAACGGGGTACTTGTCGCTCGAGCGTCAGACCAGAACCTTAAGCGGCGGAGAAGTGCAGCGAATTCGACTGGCCACCCAGGTTGGCTCGGCATTGGTTGGCGTTCTCTACGTTCTAGATGAGCCGTCAATAGGCCTACATCCTCGTGATCATGAGCGCTTACTTGAAATAATCAAAGAGCTTCGTGATCGGGGCAACACCGTGATTCTCGTCGAGCACGATGAAGATACGATACGTGCGGCCGATTACGTGATTGATATCGGCCCCCGTGCTGGTCGGTTGGGCGGTGAGGTTATAGCGACAGGGACGCCGTCGCAAATCGCGAAAAATAAAAACAGCTTAACTGGTCAGTACTTATCGAAGAAACTTCAAGTGAAGATGCCAACTGAACGACGAAAAGGAAACGGGCATAAGCTCATCGTTAAAGGTGCTAGCGGAAACAATTTGAAAAATGTAACGCTGACGATCCCGCTTGGCACCTTTTGCGGTGTCACCGGAGTTTCGGGTAGCGGCAAATCCACTCTTATTATCGATACTCTTTATAAGGCTTTAGCTCAGAAATTAAACCGAGCGCCTTCGACGCCGTCGCCGTTTACCGGAATCGAAGGTGTCGAACATATCGACCGCATCATTCAGATCAACCAAAAGCCGATCGGTCGCACGCCGAGATCGACGCCGTCTACTTACGTCGGGCTTTTTTCAACGATCCGCGATTTGTTTGCGAATTTGAATGAAAGTAAAATTCGTGGCTACAAACCAGGCCAGTTTAGTTTTAACGTCAAAGGCGGGCGATGTGCCACTTGCGAGGGCGGCGGAATGGTGCGGGTGAAAATGCATTTTCTTTCCGACGTCTATGTTCTCTGTGATACTTGCGGCGGCGCTCGCTACAATCCGGAAACACGAAGCATTAAGTATAAAGATCGCTCGATCGCTGACGTTTTAAAGATGACTGTCGCTGAGGCGTTGGATTTTTTCAAGCATCACTCCATCATCCATCGTAAGCTTGAGACTCTTCATCGTACCGGACTCGATTATTTGGCGCTCGGCCAAAGCTCGACAACACTTTCGGGGGGCGAAGCTCAGCGGATTAAATTGTCGCGAGAGTTGTCAAAACGCGGAACCGGAAAAACTCTTTATATTTTGGATGAGCCGACGACCGGACTCCACTTCGAAGATATTCGAAAATTAATTGAGCTTCTTCAAGAGTTGGTTGACCAAGGTAATACCGTATTGGTGATTGAGCACAATCTAGACGTTATCAAGTGCTGTGACTACGTGATCGACATGGGTCCCGATGGCGGGCGTGCTGGCGGGCGAGTCGTCGCGACCGGCAGTCCAGAAAAAATTATCACCGTTAAAGAAAGCGAAACAGGGAAGTATCTGAAGGCGGCGATGACTTTGTAATCAGAGGTCGTAACAATTCGCGATAATTCGTTGATAAGTCCAAGATTCGCCGAACACGCAACGCGCTCTTTTGATCTGCAAAGTACACGTGTTAAGCGTGTAATCGGAAAGCACCCAGAACCCTTCGTGATTCTCGTCTTCGTCTCCGGGTCCGCCAGAACAAGTGAGTAGTGCTTTGCCGGCCGGGCAAGCGACCGTTAATGCATGAAGGATATTGTCTCGCCAACACACCATCTGTTCGTAAGCCTTGATCGTACTCAGCGCAATTTTCAGTTGCGTCGCGATCGTTCCACCCTTTGTCGTACAACCTTTGAATGCAACACTGCCAGGGGCTCCGGGAGCCGTAATAACCGTAACCGGAATTTTAATGCTCAGTTCTTTTGGACCTAAAATTTCTTTTGTGCTCTCAACGTTAACAAACAAATCGCCAGTGAAATCTGAGCCCGACGGCACAATATTTCTCAATTTTGTTGAAATTAATTTCATTCCGTCAAAGCCAGCCGCCGTTATGAATGGGTTCGCAATAGGAGTCGCGCAGCTAGTCGGGTCGAATACACCGATTGCAGTGGGCGGAGTGAAGCCGGTGAGTTCAGGTGTGCCAGCAGCTGGAAATTGTGCCGCTCCGTTAAACAGACAATTGCAGTTATACGGATCGCTTATCACTTGGCCGAGGATCGATCCATGAAGCTGGGTCTTTTTTAATTGGAATTCTAAAAAATTGTTGGTCTTCATTTGATTGGTTTGCATCGACATCATGGCAAACATCATCACTGCCATCACACCGCTCGCTATCACCAGTTCGACAAGCGTAAAACCGCCTTTTGAATGAATGAAACGTCTCATATTCTCTTATCGGATCAGTTTGGCAGTAGATATACAAACAGTTCGCGTAACTGTCTCAATATAAAACGCCATTATTCACTCTGTTTAACATTGGTGCGCTTGTCGCGGAATTCGACACAAATTCACTTGGGGGTCTCATCCTTGTCCCATTCTAAGCCGATAAGTTTGATATCGAGGCGGCTCGCGAGTTCGTATTTTTAAAGGAATGAAAATGGCCATAGACCGACATATTCCTCTCTGGGCGCCCGAAGTTGCCGCATCGCTTCTGCAGGCCGTTCTTAAAAAAGATCCGTTTACATTTTATCACTGCTGCCGAGTTGGCCGTGCTGCTCGCCTAATGGGCATTGAAATGAATTTGCCCGAGTATGAATTAGCTTTATTAGAATTTTCAGGATTATTTCACGACATAGGTAAAATCGGTGTTCCGGATGCGATATTATTGAAACCCGGACGTCTCGATCCAGAAGAAATCGTCATCATGAAAGACCACGCCGAAATGAGCGTGCAGATGCTTCGCCCTTTAGCGAATCACGCGTTTTTTCGCCACATTATTCCGGGCGTTCGCTTTCATCATGAGCGTTTCGACGGTAAGGGCGGATATCCGGTTGGTTTGAAAGCGGAGCAAATTCCACTTTTTGCGCGAGTGCTTTCAGTCGTCGATACGGTCGATGCCATGCTCAACACGCGCCCGTACCGCACAGCCCTCACTTTAGATCACGTCAAAAAAGAACTCGTTGATTTTTCAGGCACCCAGTTCGACCCGCAATTGGTGAAGATGTATTTAGCATCTCAACCGAAGTGGGAAAACGAAGGTGGCTTGATCCTCCCGCAAAAAGGCGAACTCGTCGTCGAAGATATTCTCAAGATCGCGGCTTAACGCGAAAAGTACTGCAATCAAACAGATTTTGTTTTTACACGTGGCAACTACCTCCGGCGGTAGTTGCAGTGCGATATTTTTACTCTAATCGAGGCAGTTTTTTGCTTAAATTGGCAGAGCGACTAAATCTTAAACAGCTTCGAATCTTAAAATAAGCGTGTAAGAGCCGGTGGCTCCGTCGGGCCTGGAATACCCCTTGCTCTATTGGGTTCGGTCCCAAAGGAGCATAAATGAGAGCTTTAGCTATCGCGTGCACGTTCGTCACATTAGGCCTCTACAGCGCGTCGGCTTGGAGTCAGGTCGTCGCACCAGTTCAGGTTGAAGTCGGCTTTGGCGGGGTTGAAATGCGCACAGAAACACCTCACCATGGCAGTCGCTGGGACTATCGATACGTACATTTGCTCGATCTTCCAGAGGGCGAAACCCGAATTGAATTTAATGTTGAAAGAAATGGTAAAAAAATCCCCTTACCTCATCATTCTGAAGTACTGCCAGCAGATGTGAGTTTGCGTCCGGATGGCATGGTACAATTTCATTTTCAAAAACCTATTCATTTTGAATTCTTCCGATCGAATGAAGTGACCGGTCAAAAAATTGAGGTCACAAAAGAATTTCAGACGGCGACAGCCTCCATTTCGGAAGCGAATCGAACAGGGTTTGAGATGCTGTACCATTTGTTTCCGAGTTATGGATTTGTCAAAAAATCGGATCTTGAATTAGTTAAGAAGATTGGCGAGATATTTCGAACTGAAACGCCGCAAGACTCGAGTGTATTTTCAAAGAGCGAGTTAGTGCCTGGATTTGAAGTTCACGGTCGACCGGGTCTCGTTCAGTACTTAGACCAACATCCGACCGAGTTTCCTTATGTGCTTTATCCGGTCTCTATTCCTCTGAAAGTGAAAGTAAATCCCATCACCGAGCAGCTAGTTGTCGAAGAAAATTCTGTATTAGGCGGCCCAACCTTTAAATCGATCAACGCAATCAGTGGCGACATGATCGGTCTTGGAGATTCATTAATCTCTTCCGGCGGTCCCGATGGCTTTTCTTCGATGTCGGATATGGTAGCACTGGATCTTCAAGATTCGATCGCAATCAACTATATCAATGCACGTGCAGAAATAATCGGCATGTGGGAGTCCATCGAAAGAGAACACGCTCGTTTAAATGGCATCCCGTCGCTGGCAACTTATGTGGATCCAGCTACAGGTCACAAAATGATTGCATTCATTAATGCTTCAGAGCGCAATAATATTTACGACGGTAGAAATGCGATCGCAAGCTGTGCTTCCTTGCTGACAGGGCTTCAGGATAACTAACAAATCATGTGGGTCGGCGCCATTCGTGATTACTCTTATTACGTATCGCTTTATGTGGTAACAATTTTCGCGAAGCTCAGAAAGCTCTGCGTTAACGGACGCAACCCGACTACCTGACGTTGGTTTTGGGCGTTGTCGATTTTTTTGACATTTCTAACCTTATTTCAGAATGCTAACGACGCCCGATTTTTTTTGCTATAATCTTGAGCATGTACCGTTTTTTGCTCTGCATCTTTTCTTTCTGTTACATACACGTTGCACATGCTGCAGATTGTACTGACTTTTTAACCCCTCATATCTCTGAATCGAGAACTTTATTTTTCAAGCGATCTCTTCGGCGCGCCGGCACGACAGACAAGTTAGCTAGACTTCGTTATGGAGAAGTCTTTGGAGCAAAAGCATTATCTTTACTCCAAGAGCTTGGTCCCCATTTCGATAGTCTCGTTTCAGATCCCGGCTTGGTCCTAAGGGTTGATGATTTTGTAGCATTCGCCAAAAAGCATGCGTACGTGAATCCATGGGAAGCGCGTGAAGCATATAGTAAATATTTAGGTAAGGCCCGTGTCTTCCGAGCGCTTGCTTTGACGCCAGAAATGGCACAGGCCGTAAGTAAACGCGGTTTACTGGCTACTTATCTACGTGACGAGGGCCACGAACTTCGCAAATCTCCCGCGGATCCGTACGCACACAATATTTTCTCTATGATGAGAGAGCGATGGCGAAATGGGAGCGAGGATATTGTAGCCTCTTCTCCAGAACTTCCCCCAATCGACTCTTTATTGTCCGTAACTTATAATTTGAAAATTGCTAAGCTGGTAGCTGGCGGAATT
The DNA here is from genome assembly GCA_043735865.1 of Bdellovibrionales bacterium. Classification (GTDB taxonomy): domain Bacteria; phylum Bdellovibrionota; class Bdellovibrionia; order Bdellovibrionales; family UBA1609; genus CAYHVK01. Next base: position 21,486 of record JAYTDP010000197.1, on the reverse strand, counting down.
GTTAAGTCACTTAGAATGCCTGAAGTGAAAATGTATATTTACGAAATTGAAATTCCTGTTATAGAACTCATGGCTCGCCCTGGCGATAGCGGGCAGATCGAATCCTTTGTGTTTTTACGAATCTATCCCGATGAAATCATCTCAGTTAAAGGCCCTCTCGAACCAGAAATGATTGAGCTCTGATAAAGTAAGCGCTCAGATCACGCTTGTTTTCCATATAGACGGCGTAGATAAAATTGTTATAAGCCCGCCGGGATTCTCGTTAGAACCTTACTTCAACCACTGCGCCGCTTCGATCGCGTGGTAAGTGAAGATCACGTCAGCACCGGCGCGTTTCATTGAACCTAAAATCTCGAGAGTAATCTTCTTCTCATCGAACAGTCCCGCCGCCGCGCCTAACTTCACCATCGAATATTCACCACTCACATTGTAAGCGGCGACCGGCGAATTACTGACGGCGCGAACCTTCGCGATGATATCGAGATACGACAAAGCTGGCTTCACCATGACCATGTCAGCACCTTCGCGCAGATCGAGCAAAATTTCTTTTACGGCTTCGCGCGAATTCAAAGGATTCATCTGGTAGGTCTTTTTGTCGCCGAATCGGGGAGCCGAATCCAAAGCATCACGAAATGGCCCATAAAAACTCGACGCATATTTCGCCGAGTAAGAAATAATCCCGACGTCAGTAAAACCAGCATCATCCAGTGCGCGACGAATGGCACCCACGCGGCCGTCCATCATGTCTGATGGCGCGACAAAATCGGCACCGGCCTCGGCCTGAGCAATAGCCATCGCTTTTAAAATTTCAACACTCGCATCGTTTACGATAATCCCATTTTGGACGAGGCCGTCATGACCATCGGTCGAGTAAGGGTCCATGGCGACATCGGTTATGACGACTAGTTCGGGTAACTCTTTTTTCAATGAACGAACTGTTTTCTGCAATAAACCATTTTTATTCACAGATTCTTTCGCAAAAGAATCCTTTGCCGATTCAGGTAAGTACGGAAAAAGCGCAACTGCGGGGATACCCAGTTTCAAAGCCTTTTCTCCCACTTTAAGAATGTGATCGATTGAAAGGCGCGAAACACCCGGCATAGATTTGATCGGAGTTTCTTTGTTACTTCCTTCCTGTACAAATAGAGGAAGAACAAAGTTACGAGGCAATAAATCATTTTCTTGAGCGAGACTACGATGAGCAGCCGTTCGACGCAGACGACGGGGGCGGATCTTTAAGAACGAAGTGCTTTTTTTAGTCATACGGTTTCTTTCGTCGCCTCAAATTCGAGAGGCGCTTTTATTTTTCGAAGCATCGCGAGCGTCGTCAAAATTGGTAATCCCACGATTGCTGTCGAATCACTCACTCGAATGGATTCGATCAGAGTTGGGCCGGCACTTTCAATTTTGTAGGCTCCCGCACAATCGAATGGTTTATCGAAAATCAAAGACCGGCGAATTTCTTCGTCGCTCGACTTATTCATTTTAACTTGCGCCAAAACCACTTTTGTCACGATTTTGCCACGTCCGTAACATAATGAGACTGCTGTCACGAGCGAGTGCGTTTTACCGGCCATTTTTTTTAATTGCGAAAAGGCGCGGTCGAAACTGCCGGGTTTGCCGAGAATCTCTCCATTGAAATAAACCAACTGATCAGACCCGATCACGATATCCGCAGGCTTCGCTAATGACTTCGCTTTTTCTGCCGCTAAGAATGCTGCGAGGTTTTTGCTTTTACTAAGGGTCATTTGACCTTTATTCCACTTTCCCCACACCTTTTTCGCTTTGTCCTCATCGAGACGTGGGTGGACTGCCTTAAATTTGATCCCCAAATCAGAAAGTTGTTTTTGTCGATAGGGCGACCCTGAAGCAAGTATAAGCATGTTCCGACAGTAAATCCTCCACGCAAGCGGGTCAATACCTTGACCTCGCAACAGCACGGGCTAACAATAAAGTATGTCGGAAACTCATCAGTATGTGCATCAGCTGTCTCCTTTCGCCATCCAATTTACCGAGACGTTCGGAATTCGTTGGTACGGCCTCGCTTATTTAACGGCATTCGTCGTCGGATATTTATTTATCGACTACATGGCAAAGAAGGGTCGCATCATGCTGACGCGGGATCAGGTGAGCGACTTCGTCACCTTTACCGCCATAGGCACGTTAGTCGGAGGCCGCCTCGGTTACGCGATCTTTTATTCGCCCGAACTCTTCACTCAGTTTTCTAATGTTTTTCCGTATTGGGGAGTTTTAGAAGTTCACAAGGGGGGTATGGCGAGTCATGGAGGCATCCTCGGCGTTTTTGCCGCCTGCTGGTACTACGGACGTCTAAATAAAATCCCCGCACTTCATTTGCTCGATCTCACCACTTTTTCGGGTGCGCTCGGATTTTTCTTTGGTCGGATTGCGAATTTTATTAATGGCGAACTTTACGGGCGCGAAGCACCGGCAACGCTTTCGTGGGCCGTGAAATTCCCGCAAGAGATTTATCACTGGGGCGCGAAAGAGCTCGATAAATTAAAAGCGTTAGGCCCTGCAGTTGAAGCCATTGGCCAAAGCAATGGATCGCCTGCGGTCAGCGGTTCGACTTGGATGGAGTGGGTCGAAAAATATGATTATGCTAGTCGCGGCCAAATCGACCATTTTAAAGAAGCTCTTGTTTTAGCCACGCAAAAAGGCAATCAACTTGTCATTGAGGCCATCGCGCCTGTGCTAACTCCACGTTATCCGTCCCAACTCATTCAATGTCTTGTCGAAGGTCTCTTCGTATTTTTTATCCTTCTCGTTGTATGGCGCAAACCGCAGAAGCCCGGGGTCATGGCGGGAGTTTTCGGTACCTGTTATTGCATCGCCCGAATAATCGGAGAGCAATTTCGATTGCCAGATTATGGCATCGGCTATCAGCTACTAGGTCTCACGCGTGGCCAGTGGCTTAGCATCGCCATGGTTATTGCGGCGGCCGGCATTCTCATTTTCGCACTCAAGCGACCCACCGAGAAAATCGGCGGCTGGAGTTGAGCGCCCTCGACGTCTTCACGAAGAGAATTTGGTTTCGACGTCTTTGGTTGATTGCAGTCGGGATACTCGTCGGGCTCGGTTACTTTTATGGATTTCTAGATGATCTTTATAAGACTCCCGCACTCATCGGTGTCCTTATAGGATTGCTCTCGGCAAAAATTCTTTGGGGAGTTATTAACGCTCTTATCTTTATGTTCGGCATGATTTTTTCGATCGTGATCGTCGTAATAGCTGGCAACCTGGGTGCCGGCGAACCGTTCGTGTGGGAAATGTATAGAGAATTAATCAGCCAAAGTTTTTTAGCGGGAGCCTTGCCCATGGTGGCTCTTATTCCGTGCGTATTTGTCGGGTTTTTTGTTCGTTACTTATTTTTATTTCTTCGGGCCCGCGAAAAATCACGGAACCCAAGAATCACCGATTAGAAATTTTCGTCAAAACTGACGTCGCCCGTTACGCCCACCTGGTAAGCCGATACCCGTCGCTCAAAGAAATTCGTCAACTCTTGTGCATCTTGAAGTTCCATAAACGTGAATGGGTTCTTCACTTTTTCTTTCGGTTGGATGCCGAGTCGCTCAAGTCGTGAGTTTCCGACAAAACGTAAATACGTCTTCATATCCTTGATCGAAAGCCCTGAAAGACCATGGGCCAAAATTTCTTGTGCAAAAGCCATTTCGCAGTCGATCGCTTCATCGATCATGACGCGAACCATTTCTTGCATGCGCTCGTCGAAAAGCTCCGGCTCTTCGAGGCGGGCCGTTTTGATGACTTCAAATGCAAAGTCGATGTGAGCACTCTCGTCGCGGAAAACCCAATTGGTTCCAGAAGCCAGGCCGCTTAGCAAACCTTTCGAACGCAAGAAATAAACGTAAGCGAAGGCGCCGAAGAAAAAGAGACCCTCAATGCAAGCGGCGAAACAGATGAGATTCATCAAAAATTTGCGACGGTCTTCAATAGTTTCGATGCGATCGAGCGATTCGATTGAGTCCATCCATTTAAAACAGAATTCCCCTTTGCGCTTGATCGAAGGAATACTTTCGATAGCAACAAAAGCTTCCTCCCGCTCATTTGGATCGGGAACATAGGTATCGAGAAGTGTCAGGTAAAACTGTACATGCAAAGCTTCTTCGAAGAGTTGGCGCGACAAATAGAGGCGCGCTTCAGGAGCATTGATGTGCTTATACAAATTCAAGACCAAATTATTGCCGACGATTGAATCGCCGGTGGCGAAGAAAGCAACGAGACGCTTAATTAAAAAGCGCTCTGGCTCATTCAGCTTTTGTTTGAGATCGGACACGTCCGAAGTAAAATCAACTTCATCTACCGTCCAATTATTTTTAATTCCGTTCTTATACATCTCAAAAAAGATCGGATATTTCATTGGTCGAAGAGTTAAGTTGAATCCTGGATCTAAGATCATGTGCTTTTGTCCTTCTGGGTGCGATAACGGCGTCAGCGATTAAGCCGACGCACGATTGAGTTTAAGTAGGAATAAAATTACTGGCAAGCTTCGCAGATTTCTGGGTTTTCAAGCGAGCAGGCGAGGGCCTCTGAATCGCTGTAAACTTTCTTCGCCGGGGTAGCATCTACTAATTCGACCGCAGTCGCAGGCATTGCTGTTGCGCTTGAAACGGCCGTATTCGAACCTGTCGCCATTGCATGAGCGCCAGTCGCGCCTACTGCATTCGGATCGGTCATGCCTTCTTTGATGTCAGCACCGGTCGACCCGATTTTTGATATCTTCGTCGCCGGACGTGAACGCAAGTAATAGGTCGTTTTACAGCCCTGTTTCCATGCGTACATGTACATGCTAGAAAGTTTTCCGATGGTCGGAGTCTCGATAAATAAATTCAAAGACTGACTTTGATCGATGTAAGCGCCACGAGCAGCTGCCAAATCAACTAATGATTTCTGCGGGACTTCCCATACCGTTTTGTAAACTTCGCGAACGTCACTCGGAATTTGCGAAATCGCGGCAATCGAGCCTTCGCTCGTCTTAATGCGATTACGCAAGTCTTCATTCCATACGCCTAATTGCTTTAATCGAGAGACAAGGTAGCGGTTCACTTGAATGAATTCGCCCGACAATGTTTCGCGTTTAAACAAGTTTGAGATTTGCGGTTCAGTGGCCTCGTAAACTCCGGCGATCGATGCAATTGTCGCCGTCGGCGCGATCGCGATCATAAGAGAATTGCGAAGACCGCTTTTTTGAATGCGAGCACGAAGCGCATCCCACTTTTTCGTATCTTTTGGAGTCACGCCCCAGCTATCAAACTGAAGTTCGCCTTTGGCTGCGCGAGTGAGCCCAAATGCTTCGTGTGGTCCTGATTCTTCGGCCAGCTCTACCGACGCTTCAAGCGCATTGTAGTAAATCGTTTCAGAAATAGTTGTTGAAACCTCAAGCGCTTCTTTCGAGTCGAACGGAAGATGCAATTTGAAAAACACATCTTGCAGACCCATTAGGCCAAGACCCACTGGGCGCCATTTGCGGTTTGAAGCATGGGATTGCGGAATCGGATAAAAATTAATGTCGATAACGCGATCAAGGTATTTGATTGCGGTACGCGCTGTTTCAGCGATTTTTGCGTAATCGACATGACCGTCGACCACATGGTTCGCCAAATTGATCGAGCCCAAATTACAAACTGCAGTCTCGGCGTTATTCGTAACCTCGAGAATCTCAGTGCATAGATTTGACAAGTGAATGACGTTGCCAGGCTCACCGGTTTGATTGCTTTTGCGGTTCGAGGCATCTTTAAAGGTCATCCAGCCATTGCCCGTTTGGGCCAATGTTTTCATCATTCGCGAATAGAGTTCGCGCGCTTTAATTTGCTTCGCGAATTCACCTTTCTCTTCAGCCTCAATATACGCTTTTTCAAATTCTTCGCCGAACATATCAACGAATTCTGGCTTTGATTTCGGATCGAAGAGTGACCAAAGGCCGTCTGCTTCAACACGTTTCATAAATAGATCCGGAACCCAGTTCGCTAAATTTAAATTATGCGTTCGGCGACCTTCGTCACCCGTGTTATCGCGAAGCTCAAGAAACTCCTCAATATCTGCGTGCCAGGTTTCGAGATACACACACGCGGCGCCTTTGCGACGGCCACCTTGATTGACTGCTGCGACCGAAGAGTCGAGAGTTTTTAACCAAGGAACAAGTCCGTTCGAGAAACCATTGGTGCCCTTAATAAGTGATCCACGAGATCGAACACGTGAGAACGAAAGGCCGATGCCGCCGGCGAATTTCGATAGTAACGCGACATCTCTATATTTCTCGTAAATCGAAGAGAGATCATCTTCAGGAGAATCGAGTAGGTAGCATGACGACAATTGCGAATTCTGAGTTGCCGCATTGAAAAGCGTCGGTGAGCTCGGAAGATAATCGAGAGACGAAATGAGCTCGTAAAACTCTTTAGCTTCGGCAAAATTGCGAGCAAGACCACAAGCGACGCGGAGGAAGAAGTATTGTGGAGTCTCAACAACTTGTCGGGTTTCGGGGTCGCGTAATAAGTAGCGATCGTAAACGGTGCGAAGACCGAAGTATTCAAATTTACGCGTACGCGAATCGTCGATGATGATATTCAAAGCCTCTTTATGTTCGCGGACGAATTCGAATTTCTCTTTCGAGATAACACCGTTTTCGAAACCCTTTTGTACAGAAGCATAAAAATTACGAATATTTTGGGTCGAAACTTCTTCGTCGATGTAGCGCGAGAGGAGGCGCGCAGCCAGTCGCGAATAGGCCGGCTCTTCGCCGATCAATAAGGATGCAGTTTGGATGCAGAGCTCGTCGAGTTCTTTGGTCGATGCCCCATCATAGAGGCCGCTGATCACTTTCGTTGCCACGCGCATCGGATCGACTTCTTTTAGCCCCGATGAACACGCGATAACCACATTTACGATTTTCGTCACGTCGACTGGACGTAAAGTTCCATCGCGCTTTTTCACGCGCATGATATGTGGCGCACCTTTTTCTTCTTCGCCGAGTGGCGGCTGATTTTCTCGATCGAGAACTCGTTCGTCGTAGGTTTTGTTTGCCGGAGGAGTCGTGACAGGCGTCGCAGTTCCTTTTGCCGTTATTTCGGTTTCCATTGTCACATCGCTCTTTTCTTTATTCTGGACAGTCACTTCCATATTTCCCCCTCGTAATCGGCCTCTTTCATCATCTAAAGAAGCACTCAGTTTTCTCTCAGAACTCGAACTTATTAGACAGAAGAACTTCGAACCCCACGTTAGAAGTACTTCTTCTTTTTCTTCTTTCAACGAACGCCGCAAAAGACGATATGGTGGGACTCAAAAAACTGTCAAAAGTTTCCTGGGTCCTTCGCACTCCGTCGTGATGAAATCATACGACCCTTAATTCTATTTTTTCAACAGCAAGAATTTGATCGGTCAGGTCAAAAAGCCGCCGTCCATGGCTTTGCTGTCAAAGCCATGGCATTGACAGGAGTTTTCACTAAAAACTGCTACAATAAATTGACAGGATCGGTTGTCTGTTGTCGGCCGTAATTACCTTTGTAACCGCTCAGATATAAGAGAATCGACGACCGCTGGATCTGCTAAAGTGGATGTGTCACCCAAGTCCTTGAAATCGTTGGCCGCGATCTTTTTTAAGATGCGCCTCATGATCTTTCCGCTGCGTGTTTTTGGTAGCGCCGGTGCCCACTGTATAAGATCTGGAGACGCAATAGGGCCGATTTCTTTACGAACACACGCGACTAGTTCTTTTTTTAATTCTTCGGTCGCCGAAACCTCCTTGCGCAGAGTGACAAACGCATAAATGCCCGTGCCCTTGATGTCGTGCGGGTAGCCGACGACGGCGCTTTCAGCGACTTTTGGATGCGTAATCAATGCGCTTTCAATTTCGGCCGTTCCCAAACGATGGCCTGAGACATTAATAACATCGTCTGCGCGACCGTTGATCCAAAAATAACCATCTTCATCGTAGCGGCATTCATCGCCGGTGTAATAACGTCCGGCGAACTGAGAAAAATAAGTTTCTTCAAAACGCTTGTGGTCGCCATAAAGAGTTCTCATTTGGCCCGGCCATGAGCGATTCAAACACAGGTGACCCGTGTTGCCTTTCTCGAGAGGCACGCCCTTATCGTTCACAATGACCGGTTCAATCCCGAAAAATGGCAGAGTCGCCGATCCGGGCTTTAAGGGAGTCGCGCCCGGAAGAGGGGAGATCAAGATCCCGCCCGTTTCAGTTTGCCACCATGTATCCACGATCGGGCAACGCTCGTCTCCGACGACTCGATAATACCAGAGCCAGGCCTCGGGATTTATCGGTTCTCCCACTGATCCTAAGGTTCGAAGTGATTGCCGAGAGTGTTTTTTCACCCACTCCTCTCCCTCTTTCATGAGCGAGCGAATCAACGTCGGTGCTGTGTAGAGGATATTCACCTTATGGTCATCGATGATCTCCCACATGCGAGATGCATCTGGATAAGTGGGGAGTCCTTCGTAGAGCACAGACGTCGCGCCATTTGAAAGCGGACCATACACTATATAACTATGGCCGGTGACCCAGCCGACATCGGCTGCACACCAGTAGATGTCTCCGGGCCTATAGCCGAACACCATTTCGTGAGTAAAAGAAGCATAAAGCAGGTAGCCGGCGGTCGTGTGCAGGACGCCCTTCGGCTTACCGGTGGACCCACTGGTATATAAGATAAATAACGGATCTTCGGCGTCCATCACTTCCGGCTCACACGTGACCGGCTGCTTGTCAGTTAAATCCGAATACCAAACGTCGCGAGTTTCATCCCAAAGGCTTTTGTCCTTGCGTATAGCGCCGGTTCGCTCAATCACGACCACTTTTTTTACCAGAGGTGCGAGAGCAATCGCGCCTTTCACATTTTTTTTAAGCGGAATAGTTTTCCCGCCGCGATATCCTTCGTCAGCCGTAATGACCCACTCGCTTTTACAGTCTTTTAGACGATCGGCGATGGCTGTCGGAGAAAATCCTCCGAAAACGACGGAATGAACCGCGCCAATACGAGCACATGCCAGCATCGAATAAACGGCCTCGGGAATCATCGGCAGATAAATCGTCACGCGGTCGCCTTTTTTGATGCCGAGTTCGCGTAGTCCATTTGCCAAGCGATTTACTTTTTCAGAAAGAGTTTTGTAGGTGATCTTGAGAGTTTGTTCGGACTTGTTTTCTGGGATCCACACGTATGCGGTTTCATGCGAGCGGTCGGCAAGATGGCGATCGACGCAATTATAACTAACGTTCAGCTTTCCGGCGGTGAACCATTCGACGTGAACCGGGCGTTTAAAGGTTGAGTTTTGTACGCGGGTCCACTTTTTATACCAGTCGAGGCGCTCGGCTTGCTTCGCCCAAAACTGGTCGCCGTCTTCGAGCGACGTTCGGTACAGCTCAAAGTATTGCTTTTGCGAAACGAAACCGGCCTTGATCCACTCGGGCTTGTCATAGATGTCCATGTCGAAGATTGCGCCGTTTTTCTAGACCTCAGTCAAATTCAAAAATTCCAAACCCAAGGCTAAGTAACGGATTGCAGCACATTCCGGCAATATCTCTTGCTGGGTGACGCCTTCAAGGTATTGTCAGATGAGGAAGCCATGAGATTTTCACGACTTTTGTACGTCTTCATTGTGGGGTTCGCTTTTTTACCTGCGCCAAAAGCGCGGGCTTTCGCGATTGCGAAAAGCACGTTCGAAGCGAACTACGAATCTTATTTCAGTTCTGGTCAGGCCTACTTCGGAACCGAAGCTACAGAAAGTCAATTTTCGACAGCGGGTTTAAACCTCGACTATTCGAGTAAGCGCGGAAAACTTGAGAATCACCTCGATGTACATGCCTTCTACAGCTTCACTGAAGAATATCCTTTTCTTAATCCGACCGAAGCTTTTACCACTTACCACTCCGACAAATATGACTCGTCGTTTGGACGTAAACTAGAAGGATGGAGTGAGGCCGACGAATTCTGGGAGAGCGGACTTTGGCAGCCTAGATTCGCCTGGAACAAAGCGAACCCCGAAAGTGTTGGCCTAACCGGTTTATTTTTTGAAGGAACACGGCGCGACTCATCCCGCTGGCTCGGTATGATCTCGCCGATTTATATTCCGGAGCAAGGTCCGCATTTTTACACCGAAAATGGACAGCTTTTATCAAAAAGCCCATGGTTTATAAGTCCTCCGAGTGAAGCTCTCATTGGTCCCAACCTTACTCCACTGACATATTCGATCGATCGGCCTGGGACAGCGAAAGTTGTATTTTCTCCGGGCGCGGCTTTTCGGGTCGATCATCAGCTGACAGATAATGACGGAGTTGGTTTTGGGTACGCCTACAAACCGATCAATCAGATGCTCATGAGTTACGATTATCGCTTGCGATTACTCGATGCCACTCAAGAGGCGCCGGTTACGGTCGTGCCGGTTTTTCCTTATCATCACATCATGACCACCGATTGGCGTCGCCAAGTCGACCGCTGGAAAGTTTTGTCGTCGTTGACCTATGAACGTCCGCAAAAAATGCCAGAAAACGAGCGGTTGATCAGTCAACAAATCGGAGATCAAACATTGGCGACGGCCATTGCGTCGTATGATTTGGTGGGAGAAGGACCTTCGGCGTTCACATTGTACGGTGGACTCTTGAAAAGTTGGGGTTCTGTGAAGCCAGACTCGGGCGACACCGTTTCAGCACAATCGCAATTTGAGATTCGGACCCGCTGGCTCGAAGCTTATCGAATCGGACTCAATTATCCGATTTGGTCCAAATTCACGCGTCTTCATAATAAAATCGAATTGACCTATGATCGCATTCAAAACGGGTCCTTGCTGACGAGTCAGTTTCAATACAATGTTCTCGACCAATGGGTCCTCACAGCCTCTTTCGACATGTTGGCCGTCTACGATTCCCAGGTCACTCGTTATGATAAAGCAATCATTCGTCAGTTCCGCGCCAATGATCGCGTGAGCATGGGGTTCAGTTATGTCTATTGATTGCCAGTTGAAATGTATGTCGCGTCGAATGCGAATTTGTATTTCGAGCGTCATTACCGCGGCTCTCATCGTCACTTTAAGCTGTAAAAACGAAGACACTCCAAGAGTGACGGTGCCGATTGTCAGTCTTAAAGGCACAGATTGCTTACAAAACAGTCCTGATATCATGGAAAATTACGTTAACGGAAAAGCATCTGAATACGAAGTGAACGCGTTTTGGACGTGCTTTCGAGGTGCGATCAGCACATTTATGAACCGAGTTGAAGGGAGTGATCCTAAGCGGGGTTACAAGGCCACCGAACTCCGACGATTTCTTGAAACTAATTTTTTGGGCGGAGACAAACCGGACGCGATTAAAATTAATGACGAGCTCTTAAGTCAGTTTATGCACGTGAAGCAACTTTTGATCGGCGGCCACGAATTATATCTGACGCAAAGAGAACTGAACCGTCTGATTGAATTGTTCGAAGAACTGAGAGGCATGTCGCAAGAGTTGCGGCCTTACATAAAAGTTTTGTTTCAAACTAAGAAAGACCAAAAGCCTGACCCTGATGTGGTGGGATTGGCCGCTGTGAAATTTGAAGACATTTTAATTCGTGTCGGTTCGCTCATAGCGAAGCAAAAAGTCACTTACAAGCTGTCTGATTTTAAAAGTTTTTTGAATGAACTCAATTCTGTTTTTGAGCGGCGAGGTAACGGTGACGGGTTAAAAAAGGCGGCTGAATTTGTTCCGCTTATTTCGGCCGCGAAAGCCGTGCTTTTCCCGGGTGACTCGGGAGTGATCGGTCCCGACGAATGGGACGGCCTCTTTCGGTTCGGTGGCCACGCGTTTTCGACTTCGATGAGATTCGGTCTGTTCTTAGGCGAAGACAGCATGAAGACAGCTGCGATGCTGAATGAAACACAACGCATGGGCCGCAGCGTTTTCATGATCCTTAATGAAGCTTTCGCACGCCGACCGGACCACATAATTCCATCTTCTGCCTTCGACAATCTTTTCGAAGAATATGCAAAAAAATATAAGCTTCCGCTCAATATCTCGCTCGCCCAAATGCAAAATTTGTGGAGTACCTTAGTCGACAAAATATTACCGGAGTATGGAACAAACGTGCCGGGATGGTCCCTTGCAGAAATGAAACGCCTCGAAACTGAATTCGAAAATTTCATTTCCGTACAATTTTATTTGATCGGTAACGAACGGGTCGGCCAGGGGGTCGAGGCGATCGAAGAAATGAAAGGCGTTTTAGACACCTACGTTTTGCCAATGGATTCTATGCGCCGAATTATTTTTCTGCGAAATCCAGCAGCAGTCTGGGATATCTATTCAAAAACGAAATACAACGCTCTTCGAGTTGCTATCCGGTTGGTGATGCAGGCCTATACTGCCGATCCGATACGTCGTCACAATTTGGGCGGAGTAAATGAAAAAGAATTTGATGCCGCGTACACGGCGATAAAACCGTTCCTCGTCTTATTAGATGTCGTGAAAGAAAACGACACCGAACTTGGCCCGAGAATTTTTCGTGAGGCCAATCTATTTACCACCCGTGCGAACGGCGATACTCAGATTAATTTTTACGAAGTTATTGAATATGCTCATTTTGTTCATTCAGGTATCAATACGGGCAAGCTACTGCGAGCTGATCTCGTAGGGGATCCTGCGGATCCCTCCACCGCTCTTTGTCCGCATACTGATGATGCCATTGATGTTCATTGTTTCCGGCAGCATTATCGCGATCTATTTTCTCGCGATTACGCGAACATGCCGAAAATGGTGGAGTACTTCGCGACTTTGAACGCCAAAGACTGGAAGACGGCACTGACCGGCCTCGAAACTACGAATCGCACCGGCGGCGCCACCCAGACACCGATCGAGAACAATGACATTTATGAAATGGGAGTCTTGCTCCAGTACATTGAAGTCCTAATGATCAGATTTGATGTCGATCAAAACGGATATTTGGACCTGCAGGAAGGGTTGACTGCTTTACCGCTTTTCCAAGTTGTCATCGCCGGGATCATGGGTGTTGATCCAGTGGCCGACGCGAAAGAAGTTCGAGCGCTTTTCACTTATATGCTTCGCTATGGAGAGGCCCCAAATCCGGCTAAACCGTTAACTATTCTAAGGTACTTAAATTGGAAATGGAGCGAAAAAAGCTGGAAGCTAACAGCGGATCGCTCGATAATTTTGAAAATTTTATCATCGCTCTCGGCCCACTAGATAGTTTTTACAAAACGTGAGTTGAAACAAGAGGCAAAGCTTAGTGTTTCCCGGCCAAAATGATAAAATCGGCCGGTGAAGACCAAGTTCTCAAATCCCTATTTTACGAGACGAATGCTCGCTCTTTTTGTGGCGATTGCACAGTGTTGTCTTTTCGCTGCGCCGTCGAACGCGCAATCACTTTCGGTCGGCATCTCCCAGTCCCAATATGTAACCGACTCAACGTATGAGTCGCAAACAAATACCTATTCGACGGTCTTTCCGAGTTTTCGCGCGGACGGAGTCTACTTGAATGGTTTTCTTAAGACAAAAGCTGACGTTCGCGCAATCATCCCTTTGTCGAACAAAGACGATTTTAATTTTTATTTTCCAGACTTTTACGCTCAAGTTGGAGACCTCAAAAGTGTAAGCGATGGCGATTCTCACATGGTTGTTTCTTTCGGGCGTCAACGGCACGAGTGGAGTCGGCTCGACACAGACTGGGGAATAGGACTATGGCAGCCGCTTTTCCGTTGGGATTACGTCCGCCCTCAGCAAATGGGACTGACCGGCCTCTTCATCGAAAGCCGCCGCAGCAATCTCAATTTCACGGCCTTCGTATCGGGCATTCATCTTCCTGATCAGCAGGCGAATTTCAAAATTGAGAACGGACAGCTTGTCTCAGGGAACCGTTGGTTCCGCCCACCGGTTTCGCGCCTACAGATCAACCAGGGCGATCGAGAAATCATGTATAATGTCGAGAAGCCGGAAGTGTCGGAGGTTATCTTTAATCCATCAGTTGGATTTTCCGTACGAACGGGTGACGACACCTATGGGCCTTGGTCTCGCTTCTCAGTAGCCGATAAACCGGCTAATCAATATCATATTTCGATCGAAACTAAAGGGATCAACAACCTGGCAACGGGTGTTATCGAGCCCGTGATTCATCCGTCGATCATCCGACATCGATTAGCGACCGCTGAAACTGGATTTCAAGGGGAGCGCTCCGCCATCTACTTGTCGGCAACTGCTGAACGCTTCAGTGATCCAAAGCTTCCGGCGGAATGGGAGCAAACTCCCGTTCGTGATGCGAACTACTACGGTATAGGCATCTCTCGCGATTCTCACTTTTTTGATACCCGAGCGCTTGTCTATTCTGGCTTCGTGTATCGCGATGAGGCCGCCACCAATGATAGCGGCCTGATTTCGGCGCAGCTGAGTTCATCCACACAGAAAATGGGATTCGAAAAATTGTGGTCAGTTGGTGCGAGATATCCCGTCTATCCGCAGCGCCATTTGAAATGGTCAAGCGAACTTAAATATACGTATTCGTTTAGTGATCGTGGTGAGTGGCTCATGGGTCAGCTCGGTTACGCGCCTGAAATCAGCTGGAAGCTCTACGTCGGATTCGATTTATTTGGAGCTCCCGATAAATTTGATGGCGTACAAAGTTTCATTTCTAAATATCGGGATAATGATCGGATCGAAGGGGGATTCTCGCATGTCTTCTAAAGCTCACCACATACTTTTTGGAATCGCGATTGCGATGACGGTCATCATTGGCGGTTGTAAACTTAAAACCGGTGACAATGCTCCGCCAGTGAATGCGAGTCTCGGCCGGTCTAAATTTAATTGCCTCGGAGAAATCACCGCCCGAGTCGACTCTTATTTGAGCGGCAACATGAGCCGCCCGGAGCTCGATAATTTCATGGGTTGCGTGACGGGAGCCCTTCAGGATTTCGAATTTTATTCGAAAGGCAAAGATCGAACGGGCTACGCACCAAGCGAAATCGCCGAATTTCTAAATCGACACTATTTGCCCAAAAATAAAATTGAGCCGGCACTTTTAAAAGAAGCGATGAAGGTGAAAGTCGTCATTATGGGGGGCTCCGAGGACTTTATTTCGCACGCTGAATTTAAAAGAATGCTCGAATGCATTGAAGTAATTCGGTCCGAAGCGGCACGGCACCTGCCGTTTATTCGTCTTTACGGTCTTCATAGCGAACTAAAGGGTGAACGCTTCAACGCGAGTCGTGAGACTGTCCGCGAGGCAACGGCGGCACTCAAAAAGACGGCCGAAATTTTATCGGATAGACTGATTTCGTCTCAGGCCTCCTACTCGATGGATTCACTGCAACGTTTGCTTTCGGAAGTCCGTCTATTTATCAAATGGAAAGAGTTGCGGCCTCAGGCCACGGATCCGAACGATCTGAGGAATGTCATCGCGTCGTTTAAAGAGGTTATGCTTGGAACAAGCCCGGACGCGATTTCACCAAGTGATTGGAAGCCTTTATTTACAACGGCCGCCCGACTTTACGGTCTGTACGTTGAGGGTCAAACGTTAAGACGCCGACCTTCGTTGACCCAAGGAGAAGGCCTTGAAAGCTTAATTGAGTTTGTCGAAAATTTGTTTGCAACACTTCAAAGCACGCTCAATGTCCACCCGAATAATGTGATCACCTACGACAGCCTTGATCATCTTATCGATTCTCTTAGTAAAATTGAAATGCTGCCGTTAAACGCCCAGGCTTCCTCCCTTAAGCCGGTGGTTCGATTGCTGATTGGGAAAATATTAAAGGACCCTTCACTCGTGGGCGACAACCGCGTTTCAGGTTTCACGGTATCGGCTCTAAACGAAGCTCGTAAAGAATTTTATGTGTGGGCCGACTCGCAGAGATACATAAGCCAACTCGCTTTTCGAAAATTACATGCGCAAGTCAATCCAAGTATTCTGAGCGCGCTTCAGGTTCAAGTCGCCAAGAACGTCAAATGGACTGGTCTTGCCGACGAACACCTAGAGGATCCGCTGAATTCCCTCGACCTGTCGGAATATTTCACGGGTACTAATATCGGAAAAGATAATCGCGTTTATCACATTGAATCCATCGTGAAAAACGTGCGACCGATGTTCCGCGAAAAAGACGCGAGAGTATGGCTTGTCCCTCGAAAAGAACTTAAAAAATACAATGTGAAGCTAGGCCTTTCAAATCTAAGCCGGCTCAACATTTTTGGTTGCCTGATGCGTCTGTTGATTCGCGGCTACGCGACGCCGGAACGTGCTGTCGCTATGTCCGGTGTGACGATGGAAGAGCTGGAAAATTTCTACCAAGCTATTCGGCCCTTGGGTTCGGACGTTAAGTTTCTTGATCCGCGGAGTGAGCGTGTCGGGAATCGTTCTTTTGGTGAAGGCAACATGTTTACCTTCAGCGGAAACGGCATTCAGCTTCCGTCGGATGATTCCCGTGACCCACGCCATCTTCTTACATTTACCGAAGGCCTCGAGCTGATTGCGTTTATTTGGTCCGGCGGCGAAGTTCGGCAGGAATTTTATTCCAATACTTCTAAAGTTTGCGGAACTGAAAACACCCCAGACGACATTTTCAATAATCGAAAAATTGATCGCCGCTGCTTTCAAGCGAATTTCGGAAGAAATCACTTTAATGAAATTTCAAATCTTCCCTACATGCAGAGTTACCTGAATCGTCTCAGTCCGCAAAGCCGAGATGTTTTCTTTAACGCTCTGACTGAGGTTGCGAAGATTCCATGCGAAGATCGGCGTTATATTGAAAAGGCTGAGATCGCAACGATCTCAACGGTTTTGCATTACGTCGAAGTTTTGTTCACCGTCTACGATGCGAATCGTGATGGGATTTTGAACGGACAAGAAGTTATGGCGTCATTCCCGCGCTTTCATATTTTCCTTTCTCAGAAAATCAAAGAAATGAAAAACGACTCGTACAGCGTAGCTAAACTGAAGGGAATTTTCGTTTTCTTAGTGAAGCACGGACGTATTCCTGAGAGTGATTCATGGAGCGATAAGCTGGATATTTTATGGAAGGATCTTTGGTATTTTAACGACGATCCTTACCAGTACAGCCGGGGAGCACCGATTGATACGTCACCAACTCCAGTGATGCCAGCAATGCTCTCGCCAGCCGATAAAGCACTGGCGCGACGTGCGCGAGCCGAACTTTATGAATTCGAATCGACTGGCGGGGTAAAAGTGAATTTGCTTCCCGAGCGGGATGACCAAGGTCATTTTTCTGGGGACAACGGATTGCCGAAAGCGCCGGACTTATCCGTCGATCGCTTTGCTCTCTTGCGAGTCTTGGTTATGTTGAATAATAGCAAGTCGGTTGGATCCGAATCGCACTGCCATTAAATCAATCTAGGTTTAAAAGCATTTCGCCACGAGATCATGTCCGACCCATAGGGCGGGCCCTCGTGGCCCAAAGGCTTCAGCTAACATGACTTCACCGCAGGCGCGAAATACAATTTCACTCAATTCGGCCGTTAACAGATTTTTTTGATCCTTGTGCATCTCGAGCATTGCGGTGGATGTTTGGCGCATCAGTTCCATTTGCTCCGGTCCATTGTGCTGCGGCCAATTTTCAAACTTCGGAAAGTTGAGCACTGCGGGATTTTCGAGATACTGACTCGTGACTCTCTCGACATCTTGATAGGTGTGTCCGTCTTTAAGAAGCGCTTCGCATTTTGTGATAACGCCTTTCACTTTATCACTGTTGCCTTGTTCCTTTCGCAGGGCTGCAATAAGTGAATAAAGGGAGATTTCAACGCCCAAAAAAATACTCGACGAATTGGTCAAGATCTCTGGCACGTTATAAACGCAAGCTCTAATACCTCTCGAAAAGGCGTCCCGCGCGATGTTTTCAAGACCCATTTTCGCCCAACCTTGCAGGTAAGGTGAGTAAGAAAACCAGGTGTATTTTCCATGAATGAGAGCCTCATTGCCGTGATATCCATACGCTGCGTATCCGACCTTCCCGCCGGCCTTTTCAATTTGCGCGCGGAGTTCTGCCGAACGTTCAATGAGTTCTGAAAAAGTGTGGGCAGTGACTTCGCTGAAACTTAAATCGCAAAGCTTGCCGATCTCGCTCTCCCAAAACATCTTCGACGACATAAATCGTGCACCCGAACCTTTGAAGACGCGATTGGCAATCGGCATTACGACTTTGGCTCGAGGAAAGCCGCCTGCCATCGTGTGAACAAATAAGACGTTGGCGCCGTTCGGAACAATTTTTTTTACCTCAAGCAAAAACGCATCGACGTTTTTTCGAAAGCGTTCGCGGCCGCGAACTTTAGCCTCTTCAATGTTGGCCCAATCTAATTTTGCCGATTCCCAACCGGTGAGGCCGTATTCTTTTAATTGATCGACGGGGCGCACGCCCTTTGAGTCAGCTTCAAGGTCGAATCCTGCTTCGAGCGGTATATTGATTAACGGTTGGTCCTTTTCTGCGAGCTCAGCCGCATTCAGAGGTCGAAGAGTCTGATCGGGCTCACGTCGCCCGACGGTAGAAAAAATAACCTTCATCCCTAACTTGGTTGCTTCGTCGACTATGCCGTTGGCGTAACCACGAGCGAACAGTTCGCCGAACATCACGAGAACGTCGCCTTTTTTGTAACCGTTAAGCCCAGCTTTTTCGCGAATGGGCTCGAAGGGAGTCGGTGTTGACGTCGGCATTTTTTATGTTCCTTTATGCAATGGGAATATTGAATGTTCCGTTATTTTCGAGATGAAAATCGCACCAGTCAATCACCTTTGCAGTGGCACCAAGGCGGCGCTGAAACTGCGCCCGAATGACGTTCTCAGCGGCTTTTCGTGACTCTGGACTCAATGCGGAAATTTTTAAGACTAAACTTTCAAATTCTTTGGAATCTTTCACGACATTGACCGCTCGTATATCCTCGTGAACGAGCACGTCGTGAAATTCGACGGCCTCGCGATTATTTTCATAGTATGGGCCCACGATCACGATTTTACCGGCTCCTAGTGCTTCCATCACGCTGTGCACTTTCTTTTTAAATGATCCGCCGACGAAAGCGACTCCCGCCAAAGGATAGAGATCGGCAAGAACTCCTTTGTGGTCGATAACACTTACTCTTGATTCTCGTGTATCTTCCGTCGAACTGGCGAAGCGTAACATAAGGTTTAAGTGACTGGCTTTTTTCTTGAGCGTGGACAGATGGTGCTCATCTGTCTCGTGGGGAACCAAAATGAAGCGAAATGGAAACTCTTTTAGCGCTGCAAAAGCCGGTAACAGAATGTCCTCGTCTTCGCCCCAAGTCGACCCTGCTATGACGGCGAAATCGCCACCGGCGACAACGAGGCGTTCTACAGTGGCCGGCAGGCGCCTGGCTTCTCCCAAGCGAAAATGAACCTGATCGTAGCGCGTGTCACCGGCGGCCATAAACGGATTCACTGAAGTTTTGCCGACTTCGAATGCGTCTTTTTCACTTACGACGAAGATTTCGGTGAGGAGCGCGTAAATGACTCGATAATAAAAATGAAGCAGCGGCGTTGATTTTTTGCGCGTGTGAGAAAAAAGGAGAGAAGGTATGCGCTTACGGCTGACCTGCCAAAGAAGCTCCGGCCACAAATCCGTTCGGGCAATGAGGAGTGCACGAGGCTTGTGAAACTCCAGGAAGCTGTGGACGGCCCCGGGCAAGTCCAGTGGCAGAGGTTCGAAGCGATCGACGCCTGAGAACCGGGCGATTTGATCTTTGTAAGAAGGCGAAAAGTAAGTCACCAGAATCGGAATAGTCGGAAATTGCTTTTTCAACTCGCGAATCACCGGCTTTGCGTATTCAAATTCACCGCTCGAAGCGTGAATCCAAAACGGGCGCTCGCTAAGCGGGTAGCGGAGCGATCGGACTTTCATCCGTAGCACGAGGCCGGTCCGGACTTTCGAATTAAATAATGCAATAAGCGGAATCGCGAGGGCGGCAAGTGGAATGAAAATGAGCCGATAGAGTAAAAAGAAAAAGTAAATCATTGAAGAAGTTCCTGAACTTTCGACGCTACGTCCGCGGGACGAATATCTTTTAGGCATTTTTTAAATTCGGCGTTGATACATTTGCCGCGCCCGTCTTTTGTACACGGGCGGCACCAAAGTTCGATGTCGAGGACCGTCGAATTCGGTCGCGATGGAAATCCGAAGGCGGTCGGCCCTAGCAGGGCAATCGATCGTTTATTAAAGTTATCCGCAATGTGCAGTGCGCCGGTGTCAGCTGAAACAACGAGAAGGCAATCGTGAATGGCTTGTGCAGTTTCAGACCAATTCATTTTGCCGGCAAAATTTTGAACTCGGTTCGGAGCGGCCGTCACCAACTCATCGAAATTATCATCAGGACCTCCAAGAAGGCCGATTTTGTAATCCGGCAGGAGACCGATTAAATCACGCCAGTACTCCATCGGCCACTTTTTCAACTCCCACGCGGCGCTCGGCGCAAATAATATAAGATCTGCGACGGAAACATTGGTTGAGCGCGATTGCCAGGCAATAGTAGGCAAGATGGCCGGAAGTTCAATCCATGCTTTAAGTGGAATCACAA
This sequence comes from Bdellovibrionales bacterium, assembly GCA_043735865.1. Taxonomy (GTDB): domain Bacteria; phylum Bdellovibrionota; class Bdellovibrionia; order Bdellovibrionales; family UBA1609; genus CAYHVK01. The sequence continues at coordinate 944 of JAYTDP010000197.1, read as the reverse complement.
AAGACCATGCCGCTCGGTACGGTTTTTCGAAGGTATTGCGGCGAAGAGTAAAGAGTAAGAAGCGTTTCACCCGTTCTTTTGATCGTCGAACTGTGCGCGTCCCTGGGCGACAAAGTAATATCGATAAAACGTATGATCGCATATTTGAATGAGCGTCATAGACGAGATCAAACTGTTCACGTCTCAAGTCTCGTCCGAGTTTTAACAGACCCAAAACACCATCGGTACGCAAAAGAGACCAAACGCGCGATACGCTGGGGATTCTGCGGACAAATTCGGTAAAATCGGATCGGGTGACCCAGTGAATTTCGGCATGAGGATTCGCCGCTTTTAAAAGCTGGGCGGCGGCAAAAGCTTGCGCGATATCTCCGAGACTCGAAAAACGAATGATGAGAATTTTACGAATAGAGCCCGGCCTCATTTTTTAAAATCTCGGTCTAATACAGTTTTGCGGCCGTCTTCGCGTGCATTCGCTATCGCTCTGTCGCAAAGGTTTCGGACAGAGTCAGATAGAATTTCTAACACTTGTCCCGAGGTATTAAATCCGCTTTTGGCGTCGATATATTCTTTCAGCCGAGAGGCGATAATTAGAATTTCTTTTGGTCCGGATGTATGGGTCGAGGGCATTCCGACTGACGCGGCTTTTGGAGCAATAATTTTTCGCTCCGAAGGTCGGTCCGGCGCCGCAGACGAAGGCGCTTTTTGCTCTATAGCGCCCGCGTCGCGATGACGTGCACCCGGCAAATGGGCTTCAAAACAGAGGTGACGGCAAAATACGTACCCAGTTCGCTGCCCATTACATGTCGAAACGCTACAAACGTAATAAGGCGAACCATACGATATTGCGTTCTTGCAGCGGCTACATTTTTTCCACACCTGATTTTCTTCCATCGCTATAGATTGGCCCTCGAGACGGAAACCGTCAAGCCGGGCAATGGACAAAC